>NZ_JBHUCD010000051.1:0-1130 GCF_042786555.1 Paenarthrobacter sp. NPDC056912 | reverse complement strand
CAGGGTCTATGCCGCCGGACCCGACCCGAGCGTCCGTCGGTCGGGCCGCGCGGCGGCCACCTCCTGGTGCTCCGCGTCGTCCTCGAGGAGCTGTTCGCGGTCGACGTGCTCAACGGGCAGCAGCCGCGGGGCGGTCGACGTCGTCGTGCTCCTGGCGGTGGTCGACGGACCGGTGCCCAGTGGGCGGCGCGTGGTGCTCATGCCGCCAGTCTCCCGGTCGGCCACCCTTCGCCGACGCCATGCCGGGGCGTCGGCGCTTTCGCCGCACGGCGCGAGCCGGGCGGACGGCCCACCGCCACGCACCCGATCCCCTCGCCCGGCCGCCGCCACCACCCACCCCCCACCCTTCTCTTTCGTCTTGCTTGGGGCGGCAGGGGGCCGTAGAGGGGATGTCGGCACAAGTGGAAGCGCCCGACCACGCGGCTCTACCTGCGACAACGCAGGCCGTCGGAATGAGGAGTGCGCAACCTGGTGCGCAACCTCCCGTGCAACCCGACCACGGGGCGACCGCGCACCCGACCACAGACCCGACCACGGACACCGGTGGCCCCGTTGGTGGGCCCCACCGAAACCCCCACCACTGCCCCCACCGGTGCCGCGACAGGGACTTGCGAGGCTTGCCCACCGGTCCGGCACAGTGATCCCGGGCTGTTCCCCCGGGGAACACCCCGCCGCGATCTGTTCCCCCGGGGAACACCTGCGGATCGGAATGCAAGGGTGTGCCGCTCGATCACTGATAGCGCTTCGTCACGCACTGAGGTACCAAGCCCCCCTCCGGACAACGGACGGGGGCTTTTCTCTGCCCCGGTCCTGTCCTTCTTCGCCTGAGTCCGGCGAAGGAGTGAGGACTTGCGCGGCTTGGGCCCCGCTCCCTCAACGTCACCACCGCCCCGGCCTGTCCGGGACAGACGGACTTTTTTTCCACGGTCTGGAGGACCAGTTGAGCAACGAACAGAGCGACCAGCAGGCGCCCGCATCGCATGAGCGCCCGACCCGTCGCGAGGCTGTGAAGCGGGGGGCGTCTGGTCTTGCCGGAGGGGTGGCACTCGGTATGGCCCGGGAGGCGGGCAGGCGTCTCGCCCAGGTCATCTTCGAGGCCTTCGAGGATGAGTCCTGACGCGGCCGGGCGG
>NZ_JBHUCD010000050.1:0-1453 GCF_042786555.1 Paenarthrobacter sp. NPDC056912 | reverse complement strand
CCCTCTTCGTCAGGCTGGTTGTGAGTCATTCATTACCTGTTGAAGGAGCCGGCGATGCCCGTTGATAACAAGGGTTTTACGCGTGAAGAGATCCGTGAGTTCATGCATGAGTACTATTTGCAGCCGCACGGGACTAGGAAGGAGTGGCTTGCCTTCAGGTCCATTTCTGAATGGACGTTCCGCAGGTGGCGCAAGATGATGCTCCAGGGCGATATCGACCGTGGCCTGATTCCGCGGGAACATGGAGCCATGGTCCCAACGAATCGTGAACTTTCCGCGTTTGAAAAAGCACGCGCGAAGGAAATGGCTGCCCACCGTGCCGAAGTCGAAAAACTCCAGAAGCGGGTGCAGGAGCTGGAGGACACGAATTCTGCGCTGGGAAAAGCTATCGGGCTCTTGCACGACTTGAGCGTGCCAGAGCCCGATACAACCCCGACGAGCGCTCAGAACGATTCATAGCCGCTGAGAACAGTCTTGTCCTGGAGCTGCATGTGATCATCGGCTCCCAGCGGACAGCGCTAAAGCTTGCGGGCCTCTCACGCGGGACCTGGCATTACCGGTCCCATCCACGTCAGGCGGTGCAGAACCCGATCCACCAGGCCGACCGTGCCTACGAATCCCGGATCAGCACCGAGCATCAGGACCGGATCCTGGGGTTCATCCTGGCCGGTTGGGAGAAGGGCAACTCCGTTGACCATGCCTTCGCCACGGCCTGGGACAACGGCGTGCTGCTCGCCTCCAACCGCACATGGTGGCGGATCGCGGCAGGGCACGAGGATCAGCAGGCCCGCCCAACCATCCCGCGCAAGCGTGGCAGCACGCGTGGTTCCTACGCGAAGCCGGTCCTCAAGGCCACCGGCCCCTCCCAGGTCTGGTCCTGGGATATCACCGACGTCTATTCCAAATGGCAGGGGAAGGCTTTCAAGGTCTACTCCATCATGGACATCTACTCCCGGGAGATCGTCGGCTGGCGTGTGGAGGACCGCGAGTCCGACCACCTCGCCGCCCAGATGTTCCAAACAGCCATCGCCCGGTACGGGGCCCCACGCATCGTCCATGCCGATTCAGGCCCGGCCATGAGATCAAACCTGCTCCGTGACACCCTCACCGCCCACGGCGTGGAACTGACCCATAACCGCCCGCACGTCTCCAACGACAACCCCTTCTCGGAATCAGGCTTTCGCACGATGAAATACCGGCCCGGCTACCCCCGGATCTTTAACGATCTCGAGGCAGCCCGGGACTACCTCACCGACTACGTGCACTGGTACAGCACCGACCACAAACACTCCGGCATCGCACTATTCTCTCCCTCACAGGTCCACGACGGCTCCTGGAAAGAGCTCTGGGACAAGCGAGACAAAGCCCACCAGGACTACTACGAACGGAACCCAGGAAGATTCCGCCAACGACCCACCACACCGGCCCCAGCCACCCACGTCGGAATCAACCT
>NZ_JBHUCD010000049.1:0-1642 GCF_042786555.1 Paenarthrobacter sp. NPDC056912 | reverse complement strand
GTTCGGTCGGTCATCACGAGTTGGAGCTCCACACCGCTGATCCCGCCGCGCTTGCCGGTGAGTCGTTCGACGAGGGTGTCGGCCATGACCTGGCCTCGGGTCCGGGAATCCCCGCTGGAACGGGCGGAGTCTGCGGCCCGGGTGAGGGCGGCGTAGGCGGCCACACCCTGGGCGACGGGCAGCAGGGCGGTCAGATAGGTCATGGTGTCAGGGGCCGGGCGCAGGCTCACGGTCCGTTCGGTTGCGGCGTGGCTGGCACGTTGGGCGACCGAGCGGGGATCCCGGCGATACGCTGCGGCTTTCGCGGCGGCGATGATGGCCCGGTCACCCTTCCCCTCGAACGTCCCGGTATCGGCGGCGAGTTCCTCGTCCACGGCGCACCGGTCCTCGACGGACAGGCAGGCGGTTTCTTTCACCAGTAGGGTGGCGCGCCACTCATTGAGCTGGCCCGACTCCAACGCGGCCATGGTGCGCGGCATCTCCGTCACCAACGCCTTCGCGAGTCCAAGCAACCGTGATCCCCGGTTCGGGGACTCCCGCCGGGCCAACGCCACCTGCGCCCCGACACCCTGGCCCTGCTCAGAAGCGGGCACACCGGCCGCCTCCTGCTCGCCGCGCTGCGCCAGTTCGAAGGCCACCGCGGCACGCGCCTGCAACCCGGTGATGGCGGACTTCAAGTCTTCCAGCCCACGGATCTGATCGATCAGCTCGCCGCTCCCGGCACCGAGACGGACGGCGCCCAAGAGTGCGAGGAGATCAGAAACCCGGGGCGGGGACTTCAAGGACAGAAGTCCTGCGGAAGGATCAGACGCAACCACCGCCGCGCCCGCCTGACTGCCCCGAATCTGCTCCATACCCCAACTCTTCCAATCACAACGGGCCGCCAAAAGCCAAGAATCTCCCTATGTGGAAAAGCCCGCAGGTATGGCCAGCCCATTGAGGGCAGGGGTAGAGGGCCGTTAATGCACGCTCAGTGCTTCAGGGTTCTTGAGGAACGCCGTTTGGTGAGCCCGCGGTACTTCTTCGTGCCCTTGGCCTCGCTGGGGTCGCCAGTCCCTCGATTGCACAAACGTGGCGGCGCTCTGTACCCGCCCGGCTGGACGGTCAGCATAGCGAACCAGTTCCGTCAGGACTGCCGCGTTGGCCGGCATGCAGCGCTCTCACCACGAGGACTTCCGACGACAGGCGACAAGGACAGAATGACGCAAGGTCAGACGTTCAGATCAACTCCGGCACGCTTAGCATTGCGGCGGGAGCTGCTGCGACCGGCTCCGGGAAATCGTCTCTGGCATCTTCGCTGAGCCTTCTGTCGTGGATGCAGTTCAAGCCTTAAGGTGGCGACTCCCTCACCCAACCATGATCCAAAGCTCCGGGCCGTCAGCGTGAGTCTGGGTCAGCGGGGCCCGCGACTTTGAACACTCCGAACGCTGGCCGGGAGTCAGTCGCTGGCAAAGCGGGGCGCTACTGAAACAGACGGCGCACGACGGCGCGCTGACGCGGCTCTTGTGGGCCGCTGAAGGGGTGCTGGGCCCAGGTTGAGGAGGTGCTTTGGGGTGGATTTGCGTTGGGGTGGTGGGGCGTGTATTGTTTTCTGAGTCGCCGGGTGCGAAACGGAAAGCCGGAAGGTGTGTACGGTTCGGTA
>NZ_JBHUCD010000048.1:0-1731 GCF_042786555.1 Paenarthrobacter sp. NPDC056912 | reverse complement strand
GCCCTGTTGGCGCAGGGGACCGCTGTTTTTTTGCCTCCAGGTGTTCGAGGGCTGTCGGACTACACGGCGACCGGAAACCCGTTGGCGCGGTCGGCGTCGAACTCGTCCTCGAAGGGCCTCGTTCGGACTCCGGTGCTGCCGGTCAGGGAGAAGCCTACGCAGCGCGAGCGGAGCCGCCACAATGCCAACGGAATCACGCACACGCATAAAAGCGCCTAAGTGGCCCTGACCTGCTGCTTCATGTCGGATGCTCAGCTCACGAGGTTGGTGACAGGCACTTCATGTAGGGGGGTCATGAGGCCGCCAGCAGATCGAAAGTCCTCACATGAACCCTTCGGTGACGCGCACCACGTGACCGAGGGTCACTGGACGGATACTTCCGCTGACCGGCCCTGTCGACGAACATCGAGCAGTCGAACTTCGGGTCCGTCTCTAGGACGTTGAGCAGGTCGTTCGGCCGGTCTAAGCGCTGGTGAACGGGCCGCGGAGGACACCCTCGAAACTCACCTGGCAGGGGACGCCGCCTGAGATACATCTTCGCCCCTGGAGCGAAACGGCTGCGGTCCGATTTCCGGTACCTCAGGTACTGGACCTGCTTCGCGAAGAACATCTCCGAGTTCTTCTTGCAGCACTAGACCTTGTCCTCGATCTCAGTGCCGAAGTCGGCGCCGGCGAGGAGGACGACGGCAAGCTCTGAGTCGCTACCGACCGGTCGCGGGCGGCCGTCGTTGACATCAGATCCGGGCAGCCAGTTGTGGCCTATTGGAACGTTAGGCCGAGCGTCGGGGGCGACGTCGGGCCCGGGCACGGGCAGGGGAGCAAGCTAAGCGATCAGATATCTGATCGGTCCGCCGTGCCGGTCGGTCGCTGCGCTGGGCGTGTCCTGCGGGGCGCAGATTCCGGCAGCGAGTTGTGGGTCATTGGGCCCAGTTTCGCGGTCGGCCGGGCGGCGGCTTGCGACAGCTCTTGCGCCATCTCCTGCGGCATCTGCTGCGGCATCTGTTGCGACTTCTGCTGCCCTTACCGGATTCCGGCCGACCCCGTCTGTGCAGGTCACCACGCGTGGTGGGGGTGTCCGTTTTCGCTGACATCCCCTCTACTGCCCGCCTCCGTCACGTCCCCACCTGAAATTGGCGGTGGGGACGGTGACGCGCGGCGGCCCGGAGAGGGGATCCGGCGCCCCTCGCTGTCGCGCGAAAGCGCCGGCGCCCCGGACCCGTGTCGGCATCAGATTCCGGCAGCGAGTTATGCCGGACTGATATCAGTTCTGCGGCTGGGCGAGGCGTCGGGCGATGTGCCAGACGGCACGTTCGCGGTCGTCGGCGTCGTCCTCCTGGTCGTCGTTCTCCTCGGCTTCGCGGCGACGTCGTGCAGCTGCTTCCTCGCGTCGGCGGGCGAGGGCTTCGAGCATCTCGGCGTACGCGTCCACGACGTCCTGCGGACCGAGAACGACGACCTCGTCGGCGACGTCGGCGAGCGCCAGGACCTCACGGACGCGGGCAGCCATGGCGGCCGGGTCGGTGTTGCCGTCGGTGCCCTCGGCGGCCTGCGTCGCCTCCAGGTCGAGGGCCTTCCTCGCGACCGCGTGCCAGCCGTCCTCGGTGACGCGGACGCCCGCGCGGAGTTCGCCGCCCTCGGCGTCGGCCGCCGCGAGCAAGTCGAGGTTGTCTTCGTCGGTGTCGCCGCCGTCGATGCCGAGCATCGAGCGCAGGTAGCGGGTCCACTCGATCG
>NZ_JBHUCD010000047.1:0-2302 GCF_042786555.1 Paenarthrobacter sp. NPDC056912 | reverse complement strand
ATCTGGCCCAGCGGCTGGGTAAATTCGCGGGAGTACTGGATGAACGCCGTGGCGTCACCGAGGCTCATGGAACCCGAGGCGACCCGCAGGCCGCCCACCACGGCAATGCCCACGTAGGACAGGTAGGACACGAAGTTCATGGCCGGGAAGATCACGCCGGACACGAACTGTGCACCGAACGAGGTCTTGTAGAGTTCGTCGTTCTTCGCGTCGAACCGCTCCAGCATGTCGGCGTCGCGGCCGAACACCTTCACGAGGTCGTGGCCGGAGAAGGATTCCTCGATCTGGCCGTTCAGCGCGCCGGTGTTCTTCCATTGCGCGGCGAAGAGCTTCTGGCTGCGGGCGCCGATGACACCGGCGAGGATGCCGGACAGCGGCAGCGCGATCAAGGCGATCAGTGCCAACTCCCAGGACACGATGAACATCATGACCGTAATACCCAGGACGGTGAGCACGGAGCTGACCAATTGGGAGAAAGCCTGCTGGAGACCTTGCTGGACGTTATCGACGTCGTTGGTCACGCGCGAGAGGATGTCGCCGCGCTGGCGGGTGTCGAAGTAGTTCAACGGAAGTCGGTTGAGCTTGGCCTGGACATCATCGCGGAGCTTCTTGATGACCCGCATGACGATCCTGTTGAGCAACCAGCCCTGGGCCCACAGGAAGATGTTCGCGACGAAGTACATCAGGAGCACGATCGAAATCAGGAACGTCAGTTTGGGGAAGTCGATCCCGTTGGTGAGCTCCATGGTGGAAACCATGTCCGCGAAGTTGGCCTGACCCTGCTGGCGCATCAGCTCCACGAACTGCTCCTGGGTCACCCCGGGCGGGAGCTGCCTGCCCATGACGCCACCAAAGATGACGTCCATGGCGCTGCCCAGGACCTTGGGAGCGATCACGTTCAGGACCACCGAGACCACCACGAGGCCGATCACGATGTACACGCCAACGCTCTCAGGCTTCAGCAGACCCATGAGCCGCTTGGCGGAGGGCCAGAACTCCTTGGCCTTCTTTGCCGGGACATCGCCGAACATGCCGCCATCGGCTTCTGTGGGGACGTATTCCTCTTCTACGAAGTCCTCGTCCTCAAGAAACTCGGTTGCGATCTCTGCCTCGGCGGTTGCCTTGGCGTTCTTCGCGGCTTCTGCCTTGGCAGCCCAGCCACGCTTCTTCTGCTCGCTCATGCCACTTCCTCCACGCTCAGCTGGGATTCAACGATTTCCTGGTACGTGGGTGAGGTCTCCAGAAGTTCGTCGTGTGTTCCGCGGTCCACGATCCGGCCGTTGTCCAAAACCAGGATCTCGTCCGCGTCCGCGATGGTTGAGACGCGCTGGGCCACGATGATGACTGTGGCGTCCCGGGTTTTGGCTTTCAACGCCTTGCGCAGCCGGGCGTCGGTTGCCACGTCCAGAGCCGAGAATGAGTCGTCAAACAGGTATACGTTCGGTTTGGTCACCAGGGCCCTGGCAATGGACAACCTCTGACGCTGGCCGCCGGATACGTTGGTGCCGCCCTGTGAGATCCTTCGGTTCAAGCCCGATGACTTCTCCTCAACGAAGCCTTTGGCCTGCGCCGTTTCCAGCGCCTCCCACAGTTCCTCGTCCGTGGCTTCGGGCTTGCCGAAGCGCAGGTTGTGCTCGATGGTCCCGGAGAACAAGTACGGCTTCTGCGGAACGGCCGCCACACGGCTGGTGATCTCCGAGGCATCCAGTTCGGTGACTGGAACGCCGTCGAGCATGACGTCACCGGAAGCGACGTCATAAAGCCTCGGCAGCAGCGAAACCAACGTGGTCTTGCCCGCGCCGGTGGAGCCGATGATGGCCAGGGTCTTGCCAGGCTCCGCGGTGAAGGAGATATTGCTCAGCACCGGAGCTTCGGCACCGGGGTACTTGAAGGTCACGTCGCGGAATTCGACGCGGCCCTTCTTCTCCGCCGGCACCACCGGTGAGGCGGGATTGTGAATGGAAGGCTCGACGTCGAGCACCTCACCGATGCGGTCGGCACAGACGGAAGCGCGCGGAATCATCATGGCCATGAAGGTGCCCATCATGACAGCCATCAGGATCTGCAAGAGGTACTGCAGGAAGGCCGTCAATGAGCCCACCTGCATGTCTCCGGCATCCACCCGCTGACCGCCGAACCACAACACGGCCGCGGTGGACAAGTGGAGGATCATGCCGATGGCCGGGAACATCAGAACGAACAGGTTGCCGATTTTCACGGAAACTGCCGTCAGGTCCTGGTTGGCATCACCGAAGCGCTTGGCTTCGTAAGGTTCACGCACGAACGCCCGGACCACGCGGAT
>NZ_JBHUCD010000046.1:0-2442 GCF_042786555.1 Paenarthrobacter sp. NPDC056912 | reverse complement strand
TGAGTGATCTCGTAGTGACACCTTGGAAGAGGCCCTGTACGACCGCGCTTGACGATGATCACCTGCGACTCTGCTGGGCATGGAAAGGCGTGGCACATCATTAAGGAGACCGGGACGAATTCCCGGGCCCCGCGCGACGAATCGACGCCCGACAAAGTGGTGTCCACTCATGCATCGGACAACGACACAGGCCATCCGCGCCGCCCTGTTGTGATGAACGGACCTTCTTGCGCGGCACTTTCCGACGTCGCCGCACTCTTTATTAGAGTCGGCTATTCCGAAACCTGACCAAAACGGTCTATGGGATAGCGGGATGCATTCCTTTTGTCAGTAAATCCTGACGGTTCCGTCATGACTTCCCCTAGGCGGTAGAAGGGCGTGCGCTTTGAGCCACTGATCACCTTTGCCAGAAAGGCCTTTTGTGAAACTAAACACCGATACCTTGTTGCCCGACGATGTAGAACGAGGGCGAGCCATGGCCGTGACAGAACTTGGTCTGCCCACCAGAGCGCTGAACAGCCTGCAACGAAGGGGAATTTCCACAATCGGGCAGTTGATCGAACGGTCCGCTGAGGATCTCCAATTCTACGTACAAGGACTCGGACCGGGCGGCATCAAGGAAATCAAAGCTGCCCTAGCACGTCAAGGACTGAGCCTTGCAGCGTCGAGAAACCGATCGGCAAGCAAGGACCGCCCCGTTTCACGTCATGTCCAGAATCACCAGATCTGGCAACGCCCGGAAGTAGAACCACGAGCAGCCGTCAGTTCACCTACCCGCTGACCGTGCGTCCCTACGGGACCTGCCCAGGGGCACCGGCGGGCTTCGCCGCTCAATGATATGCAGGCAACAGTCCACTTCCAAGCAGTCGTTGGGACTGAGTGCTGCCGGTGCTGGAGGAAACCCGGCAGCCCGTGCCTTTCGACGAGGCAGCATTCTCCCAGGGTTGCTCTGTACCCGAAAAGGATCACCTTAAGTTAGTCCTGTTGCGGGCTGTCAGACGCCTAAGGCCGTTCCGTGGCTATTGATGGTGGGGCCACGTTCACTCATGCGAAGCTGCCGCGTGATTGCTATTGGTGAGGTCCTCATCCAGCAGGCGTTCATCGTGCCCACGGGCCGGTGGGGGGGTGGAGTGCAGCCGCCCGCATGTGGACGGCTGCACTGTCCGCCGACACTCAAACAGCGGACAAACACGTCCTCCCCGCCGGTGGGCGGTCGGACGCGTTTCCCAGGACGGGCATGATCCTCCGCCCGGGATGTCGGGGCCTGAGCGTAACGGTTCAGCAGAGGGGCGGGGAGTGGCGGTGATGATGGTGTTGGGCATGGTTCAGGACATTTCCATCTGGTCCTGGGCCCATGAGTGGCCACGTCTATCGACTCACGCAGGGAAGCCTCCTGCCTCTACGTTGCTGCCAAAAGAGTTCTCCAGCAGGACGCAAAGGGAATCACGGAAGATCCAGACAAAAGGAAGTGCCCCGACTTCAACGGACTGACCCAGTACTTCCCCTCATGTTCTACGGCATCGCTTCTCTGCAGAAGAGTGTTGTGCAGCAGAGACCCTGGTTGTCATAAGGGCCGGTCCCCGTCAATGCACCTGCTCCGGTTAGTCAACACGGGCACCAAACACTTCATCTAGACCGAGGCAGCCGCCGCTGCGGCCCTTGGGCGGCGGTTGCATTGCCGCGCTCTGTCGCTCCGTCGCCTTGGTCTGCCACGGGACTTGCTGCCAAGGTTCGGGCAGGGACCGAAACGCCTTCAGAAGCATTCATCGCTATGAACGCTCCCTCCCTGAACCCTCCGGACCAGGATCAGCCCCCAGCCCCGGTGAAAGGACGTCGTGGTGACCGGTATGGGCTGAACCGAGGACTTTACAAGAACGTGTACATCACGGCTTACCTGCGGTGCCTGCACATAGGTCGGTCCGGGTCTGGCCGATAAGTAGATGAACTAGATGACGATGATCCCAACGGGATCCACACCCCGTCCAACAGAGCGTTCCACCTCCGGAGTAGCGGGACACTCGCCGCATCTCCGAAGCCCGTGCGTTCCGTGGACTTGATCGTTCTCGGGCGATCTTTTTCGTTACCGGTTTATGGTGCCGGGCCGATAACGAAGCTGGGGTTGCGGGCCGGATCGCCCTGTAGACGACATACTCGAGGGCGGGGTGCAAGTGGTGACATCGCGGAGCATTGCCCAAGAGTACGTGCTGTCCACGGAGAGTATTGCCTTAATTTGGGTCTTGCTTCCCTGCATTGGAGATCGTAGTAGCTGCGCGGGGCCGGGCATGATTTCAGGGCCGAGACGCCAAAAAGCAAAGCGCGCAGGATCGGCCTGCCGGAGCGTGGGTGCCCGCTGACGGTTTCCGCTTATCCGTCCGGAGCACCTAGGGAATGAATTCGGCGACGCGAACGAGGCCAAAGCCGGGCATGTGCGGCACGTTCTTG
>NZ_JBHUCD010000045.1:0-2620 GCF_042786555.1 Paenarthrobacter sp. NPDC056912 | reverse complement strand
CACGGGGGTGCGCAGCAATCCAGCATAAATCAACCAATTGAAAAACAATCGGTATCAACAAACTTGGCACACTATTGAGTTCTCAAACAACAGACCCCCCAAAACATCACCCACACCACACCACAAAAGCAGCGCACCAAACAGGGCCATTGGAAAAGAAGAGTTATTTTTGGCCGCCTACCGAACCGTACACACCTTCCGGCTTTCCGTTTCGCACCCGGCGACTCAGAAAACAATACACGCCCCACCACCCCAACGCAAATCCACCCCAAACAGCGTTCCTTGAGGGGCACCTTCCCGCCCCGTCCGAGCTGTCAGGACCCCCATCTACGTCGTGCCTACTGACGTCATTGGACCATCCATGGATACGCCCCGCGCCCACAGTCAAGGCGAAAGCCCTCCCGTGGTGCGGGCATCATCCAATCCCGGCCGCGGGCGCCAGGTGCGGCTGCCCGACAACCTCGGCCCGCCGCCGTCGCACTCCCCGCCCATACCTGCAGCGGCAGGCTTTGGCGGCCCCACGAACAATCCCGTCCCGGTCACTTCTGGACGGCTACGGCCCATCGGCAGCCTGCCCATGACGCAGGCGGACGCTGATGGGAGGATGGAACACATGGAACTGCACATCACAGGAGATGCCGCCGCGGACCAACTACTCAGTGACGACGCATTCGCGTTGTTGACCGGTATGTTGCTCGATCAACAGGTCACTATGGAGTCGGCCTTCGCGGGACCCGAAAAGATCCGCGCACGCCTAGGATCTTTGGACCCCGCCGCCATAGCTGAATATGACCCCGCCGGGTTCGTTGAAGTCTTCAAGGAACGGCCTGCCGTCCACCGATTCCCCGGTTCCATGGCCGGCAGGGTTCAAGCGTTGGCCGAGACCGTCCACAGTGACTGGAACGGGGATGCCGCAGCCATATGGACCAGCGGCACCCCCGACGGCCAGGAAGTTCTCCGCAGGCTCAAAGCACTACCTGGCTTCGGAGAACAGAAGGCGAGAATCTTCCTCGCCCTCCTCGGCAAACAATGCGACCTCCAGGCCGAGGGGTGGCGGGAAGCCGCGGGCCACTACGGCGAAGAAGGCTCATACTTGTCGGTCGCCGACATTGTGGACCCCGAGTCCCTGGTCAAAGTGCGTGCCAGCAAGCAAGCGGCCAAAGCAGCCGCCAAGGCTTCGAAGGCAACAAACGCCTGAACCCCACGTCAGCGCCAGAATTCCGATAGCCGGCCGGCAAGGTGCCTGCCTTGCTCGAAGCCGGCTCGAGCGGCGGGCGGCCGCAGGGACAAGTCCATCGCCTGGGCACCGAACATATGCTCGGAGCCGCTGTCCGGGAAGACCGTTTCTACCCGGCTTCCGCCTGCGCGCAGTTCGTCAAGCTGTGTTGCCAGATGCATGCCCCAATCCAAGGGAGTCCGGGATCTGCCACCGAAAGGTGACAACACCAACACCCGCGCATATCCGGACGCCAGATCGGCATTCTCGGCATTGGACCTGTAGCCACCGTCGATGTATCGACTACTGCCGATGGTGTACGCGAAGCCACTGGCACAGCTGGCGGCCACAGCGTCCACCAAGTCCACTCCGCTGTGGCGATCGAACACCACAGGTTCGCCGGTTTCTGCATTGACCGCCGTAATGGCAACCGGCTGTTCCGGCCAGTCCTGGCTGGGCAACCTGGTGGCGACAGTAGCGCGCCACCGGGTTTGAATCGAACCGTCCGACGCCGCTGCCATTTCCAGCGCCGACGCACCCATTCTGCGGCGCATGTCCGCTGCGTTCGCAGCGGCGTCAATGATGCGGCTGGTCCTGTCCATATGGTCCAGTACGGCCCGGCTTGCTTCTGCACCCACGCCGCCTCGCCCACCGATGGGGGCGGCGGGGGCTGTCCGCGGCGGTGGTGTTGCAGCCAGGATGGCGGCATAGAGCTCAGCGGGATTCGAGCCAGTGATCTGGGCTGCCGCCGTCGAGCCCGCAGAGGTGCCAATGATCAGATCTGCTTGGGTCGTGTCCACCCCGGAGTCGAAGAGGCCGGCGATGACGCCGATCAGCCAGGCGTTGCCTGTAGACCCTCCACCGCCGAGGACCAAAGCACGCTCCCTCGCAGCGGGTACGAGCTGGACGACGTTGACCTGCGGCTCCGTCTGGACGGATGCCGGCAGGCCAGAGGGCGACGTCGGATGGGAGGGCAGAGATGAAGAAGGTTTTTGGTTCATGGGAGTTACCTTTCGCGAATTGCTTGGCGGGACTCCCGGTTGCGACTACCTCAGTCGCATGATCGTGGACTGCAGGGGAGCGCCCATTGCGGATACTGCATACATGGGTCTCACCTCCTGCTGATAGATCACGACTACTGAAAACTAACACGCTGACGCGCCTTGCGCCATTGGAGTTCTCCACATTGGCCACACCCGCCTGAATGCTGGGTTGTTGTGGTGGTGGTGTGGTTAACGTGGGAAGGCCCCCGCTGGGGGAGGCCTGTGCTGGGTGTGCTGTTTGGTGTGTTCTGTTTGTGGTTTGGTGGTTAAGTGGGGAGAGCCCCGACCGTCGTGGTCGGGGCTCTGCCGTTTTTAATGTGTGTCCGGCGGTGTCCTACTCTCCCACACCCTCCCGGGTGCA
>NZ_JBHUCD010000044.1:0-2859 GCF_042786555.1 Paenarthrobacter sp. NPDC056912 | reverse complement strand
GGCTCAGGGTGACCACAACACCACGGTCACCGTGGTCGGGTGGGCGTTCGGCGCGGTCGCGACCGGCGTCCTGGTCGCCCACGCGCTCACCGCCGACGGATCCGCCGGCGCATGGCTCGCCGTCGCCTGGCTGCCGATCGCGGCCAAGGCCTTGTGGCTCGTGCACGGTCTCTGGGAGCGGACCGCGCTCACCAAGACCGCCCTCGACCGGATCGCCACGATCCAGCAGGGCGCCCGCGATCAGGCGGCCATCGCCCGCGCCGAACTCCGTGCCGAGGCGGGCACCGAGGAGACCCGCCTCGACGCCGTGACGGGCGCCGGGAAGCGCGTCGCGGAGGCACAGGCCAAGGCGGCCAGGAGGCTCTCCGGCGCCTGGTCGGAGCTGGACGGAGTCCGGCAGGGCGACGGCACCGGTAGGGCTCTGACCTGCGTGACAGAGCGCGTCGCACCCGCGTCACAGGACGCGTCACAGCCCCGCTGGCAGCTCCCCGTCTGGGGCTCCTTCGAAGAACTGGCCGCCATCGAGGCACCCGCCCTGACGGACGACCAGATCGACGCGATCGTCGCGGAGCTCCGGGCCAGCACCAACCCGCCGATGTCGTACAACGCCCTCGCCCTCGCCTTCCGCAGGGCGGGCCACAGCGCCGGGGAGACCCGGCTCCGGGCGGCCTGGAAGCGCGTCACGACGTCTGAGGCGGTGGGCTCGTGATCGCCCTCGCCTACCTCGCCACCGTGGTGGTTGCCCTCGCGGTCCTGGCGGTGGCCCTGCGCCGCCGCCCGGTCCCGGCCCCCGCGCCGGTCCCGCCGGCGCCCGGACCCGACCGACTCCTGACCGACGGCACACCTGAGGTCCGGTTGATCCTCGCGGCCGCCACCCAGCTCGCCGACCTCGCCCACCGGATGGGAGCCGCAGCATGACCCGCCGACCCGCCATCCACGACGCGGCACCGAGCCTGGTCGTCTCGCACGGAGCCGACTTCTTCGGGCAGGACCACCACCTCCGCAAGGAGGTTGCCGCCCTCGCGTCCTGGGTCCAGACCTCCGTGCCGTACAACGACCGGAAGGCCGTGGCCTCACTGGTCGACGCCCTGGAGTTCCCGAAGCCCCGAACCTTCCCTGCTGCCGAAGCCGCGCTCGTCTCCGAGCAGCTGCTCACGGTCTCCCGGACCCGGCACCTCAAGCCGCGGGCGTCGGCCCTCGCCCGCGCCCTGGCCGACGCCGCCGCCCGCGCTGCCGCCGACGGCGAGTCGTGGGAGTGGACGGTCGAAGCCGCGTAACACCGAAGCCCCGCCGGCCTTTTCGGCTGGCGGGGCTTTCTTCGGTCCGTCAAACCCCAACAGCCCCAAGGGCCGTGTCGCGTGCCGGGGGGAACACCGGGCACGAAAGGTGCTTGGATTCTCTCCAGGAAATGCGAAACGGCCAGGGGGCCTAATCCCTGACCGCTTCTGACGTCCACCCGGTCTCCACAACCAAGGGACTCGTCTGTGTCCAGCGTACGGGACGCGTCAGCGTCTGCAACCCCCGAACCTCCGCGTGCCGCCACGCGGAACAGCAGCGGCCCCCGCTGCCACTGCGGCACGCCGATTGCCCATATTCCGGGCAAAGTGCCGCGTGTCTACTGCTCGGACCGCTGCCGGAAGGCCGCGAAGCGCGCAATTCAGCGCGGGATGACGTCCGGCAGCAACCCCGGACAGCTTGGGAAAGAAACAACAGAGTTTCCCGCACCCCGCCGACCTGCGGTTTCTCCGGACGGGGTGGATGGGGAGAGCCCGAGAGGCGACAGCCTCTCGGAAGGGCAGTCGCGAAGCGACGCCGCCCGCTTGCGCAAAGCGGCGCGGTACACCCGGCGCCGGACCCTATGGCGGATCACCGGCGACTCCGCGTGCAAGGGCTGCGGCCGGGCCCTGATGGACCCCGCGTCCGGCGTGATCGTCGCCCAGACCGCTGCCGGAACCTCCGTGGTCCTCGGCCTCATGCGGTGCGGGCGGATCTGGCTCTGCCCGGTCTGCGCCGCCGTGATCCGCCACCGCCGCGCCGAGGAGATCACCCAGGCCGTGGTCACCTGGCTCCAACAGGGCGGGACCGCCTACCTGGTGACCTTCACCGCCCGCCACGCGTACAAGGACGCGCTCGCCGACCTCATGGACGCTCTCCAGGGCACCCGCAAAACCGAGGACACCCCCCGGCGCCCCGGCGCCTACCAGCGGCTCATCACGGGCGGCACGTGGGCCGGACGGAAGGTCAGCGACGGCTGCCGGGCGAAGGACCAGGAGGGCATCCGCGACCGGATCGGCTACCTCGGGATGATCCGCGCGACGGAGGTGACCGTGGGTCAGGCCCACGGCTGGCACCCGCACATCCACGCGATCGTCCTCGTCGGCGGCCGGACCACCGGAGAGAAGGCGGCCAAGAGGATCACGGGCGCCTTCACGCCTGCCGAGGACCGGCTCACCGAGTGGGAAGACCACTGGCGCGCGACCTGGACCCGCACCCTCCAGGGCATCAATCCGAAGTTCCGGCCGACGGACGACTGCGAACGGGCCGACTGCCCGTGCGAGGGCAAGGGCCACGGCGTCGACTTCAAGCGGCTGCACACCGAGCGCGACGCGAACGACCTCGCCGAGTACATCGCCAAGACGCAGGACGGCAAGGCGCCGGCGCTCGAACTCGCCCGCGCCGACCTGAAAACCGCGGGCGGCGAGAACGTCACGCCGTTCGAACTCCTCGGCCGGATCGGAGACCTGACCGGAGGCGTTCCCGAGGACGACGCCCAGGGACAGGGCTCGCTGGAGTGGAACCTGGCGAAGTGGCACGAGTACGAGCGCGCGACCAAGGGCCGCCGCGCGATCGAGTGGACCC
>NZ_JBHUCD010000043.1:0-3544 GCF_042786555.1 Paenarthrobacter sp. NPDC056912 | reverse complement strand
CGACGCGCCCTGGAGAACATCCGCGCCACGTACAAAGCCGGCGACACCGACCTCGCCTGGACCCGCCTGACCAACTGGCGCATGCAACTCGCCGCAGCCGTGGAATACTCCGACGGCGCTGCCATCACCGGAGTCACAGTGGAGGGCGCTTCCGACTCGCCCAGCACCATGCTGTTGGCGACGTGGCTGGGCCACGCACTCCAGGCACCGGTCACGATAGTGGCAGATCCCCCCGGTACCGGCATCCGCGGCGTCAGGCTAACCAGCATTTCGGGCGTCATCCGGTTGTCCCGACCAGGTCATACGCTGGCCGAGCTGACGCAACCGGGCCAGCCCGCACAGCGGATCACCCTTGCGCGTCGCAGCCTCAAGGACTGCCTCGCCGAAGAACTGCGCAGGCTCGACCCCGACGACGTCTTCGGAGATACCGTTCGCAGCTTTGGTGCGTTGGCGATGCAGCACGAAACGGTGGACAACCACGGCAACGTGGACGTGGACGCCTTGGTCTCGGCACTCAGCCGGGTGGACGATGCCCTCGCGAAGGCGGGCTGAGCCTCTCCAACGGCAGGTTCCCCCAATGACAGGCGCCGTCATCGACCAAACGATGACGGCGCCGTCGTTCCTTAATCCGGTGCCGTGTCAGAACAGCAGCGGTGCCAGCCGGGAACTCAGCTCGCGGGCAGCAGCGGCATGCTCGCGAGTGGCGTTGAACCGCTCCGCCGGGCTGGACAGGCAGAGGGCGGCACCGACCGGCCCGTCCGGCAGGCGGACCGGATAGGCCAAGCTCGCTGAACCTTCTTCCAGCTCGCTGATTTCCGAGGCTTCCCCGCTCGACCTTATTTCTTCAAGTTGTTGTTTCAATTGCGCGGCGTCCGTGATGGTGTGCGCCGTCAATCGGACTAATGGACCTTTTGGGAATGGCGCAGAAAAATCGTCGAGCCCGGCAAGCATTAGTTTTCCCGCAGCGGAGGTGTGTGGATAGCGGAGCATTTCAAAAACTGAATGCAAGGGATAATCCGGATCTTCATCAGCGATTCTGAGGGAAGCGTTCCGGAACATTACCAGGTGCACGGCAAATCGATTTCTGCTGCGGAATTCCTGTATTTCGCTCCGGGCTGCCGTGGGCACGGTGGGAGGAGTGGCGGCCGTGATCAGGCCAGAGATCGCGTGCCCCAGGGCGAAGCCCCGGAGGTCCGAAGTGCGGGCAAGATACTCGTCCGCGACCAGCGAGTTCAGGACCCTGTAAGCGGTTGCCTGTGGCATCTGCAGGGCGTCGGTGATCTCCTTGGCCGTGGTTCCCGTGCCAAAGCGCGCTACGGTTTCCAGGACTTTGAGTGAGTTCAGCGCCGAACTCGGCTTGGTATGCGAGGGTCTGTAGTTCATGCTCATGGAATTGGCCTGCCATTGAAGAGGTCCAGGTCCCGGGTCTCGTCGTAGATTCCGACGGACGCCAGGCGCTCAGGTAATCGGAAGTGCAGGAAAGTGGCGTAGAGGATGCTTGCCAGGAGCACGCCGCCGTAGACGATTGCCTGCAGGTTGCCGGTGCTGATGGAGACCGCCGTAGCAGTCCAGATCACCGCCCCCACAGCCAAGGAAGTAATGGCTCCCAGGATCCAGCTGGCATAGGTGCTTTCGCCGATCCTCCGCAGGAAGAAGGGGAGTGATGCGCTGGCAAGCAAGTACGAACCCAGATAGCCGTAAGCGCCTAAAGTGAAGAGAACGGCGAGGCCCCGTTCCGGGCTGGCGCCCGAAACGATAACCGCAACGGGTACGACGGCGACCAGCGGCATGGTGACTACGATCGCCGTCGAGGGGGTTCTGAAAGCGGCATGGGTCCGGCCGAAGATCCGAGGGGCGACGCCTTCCCTGCCCATGCAGAAAAGGATCCGGACGAAGGCGTTCATTGAGGCGATCGCACAGGCAAAGAACGAGGCTGCGATGCCAAGATCCAGGACTGCTGCGAACAGCGGGGATGTCTGGGAGAAAAGGTCTGACAGGGGTGTGGGACTGGCTGCGACGCTCAGGGGCGCACCCCTTAGCGCCACATCCTGGGCGGAGACGGAAAGCAGGCAAAGAACGCCCATCAGGAGCGGGGTCCAGGTGATTGCCCGGGGGACACTGACGAAGGGTTTGTGTGCTTCGCCGCCTAGTGTTGTAGGGCTTTCGAAGCCGACGAAAGCGCTGATGGCCACCACGACGCCGAGCGGAAGCGCATCAAAATTCCCGCTCCAGGCCAGCGCGCTGCCGAGGTCGATCTGCGGCTGGTTGAGGGCAAAATAGACGAACATCAGCACGGCGAGGACGCCTATGGACATGGCCTCCATCATCACCGTGAACCACGCGGACAGTCGGATTCCGCGGACCATCAGGTAACAGGCCGCGCCGGCCGCAAGCAAGATAACCACTACCGGGAACGCCGTTGAATCCGCGATGCTGAGCCCCAGGTTGCTGAAGAGCTTGGCCACATAGATGCCCACCACCAGCAGGCCGGCCATCGCCACGAGGCCGTACCCGAACAGGGCGGACCAGCCCGCGGTTATTGCCGTGCGTTGGCCGAGCCCCTTGGCCGTATAGCTGTACAGGCCGCTTACGGCAGCCATGCGCTTGGCCATGGGCCGGAGGCAGAACGCGACCAGGACCATCACTGCCATGGCTGCGCCGAAGGTCATCACCAGGTTCGGACCGTCCGAACCAAACACCAGCCCCGGAAAGACCAAGGCCGGAATGACGGCCATGGCACCGGCCGGCGCGACGCCGGCAACTGCCTGCGCGAGAACAGGCAAGAAGGAAAGCTTTCGACGGCGTAAGCCTTCCACGGGTGATTGTCGCGTGATGAAGCGATCACTGCGGGCAGACATTGTGTACCAACTTTCCCTCGGACAGGCCCGCCAACGTTGCTTATGAAGGGCCGGCGCCATCGAGCCGAGATGCAAAACATTAGCATTCCCGGGCCTTCTTCATACAGATGTGAAGGTGTTTCCGTATGTTTCCAACATGTTAACTGGGGTGGGAAAAAGTGCCTGATAATTTCTCACCTAAATATTCAAAAAAGCCCTCGCATAAATGTTTTGGGTGGCGTAGCTTTTTCTCACAGACGGAATGCGAGTGACTGGCATCACATACCTGAGGCTCCATGTTGAGCCGCTGCCGGCCTCTGTAAATCGAACCTCAGTAGACCCTCGTCCCTCGGGGACGGCTGTGTTTGCCTGGTCCATTCCGTCTTCCGTAGGGATCTGCATCCCGTTCCAGGAACAAAGGAGTTTGTTGTGACTTTGAATGCTGAAACTGAGGCTCTTGTGGGGGTTTCGCACCCGTTGGATCCGTTGTCGCGGGCGGAGATTTCCCGTGCGGTGGCGATTTTGAAGGAGGGTCCTGCTGCTGCGGAGTCGTTCCGGTTTATCAGTGTTGAGCTTCGTGAGCCGGCCAAGGATGATTTGCGGGCCGGTGTTCAGGTGGCTCGTGAGGCTGATGCTGTGCTGGTCGATCGTGCCCAGGCCCGTTCCTTCGAGGCTGTTGTTGACCTGGACGCGGGCACGGTGGATTC
>NZ_JBHUCD010000042.1:0-3794 GCF_042786555.1 Paenarthrobacter sp. NPDC056912 | reverse complement strand
GGTCCTGACGCGGCCGGGCGGGCGGCCGGGCAGCGTGGCGAAGACAGGAGCGGCCCGGCCGACAGCCGGGCCGCGCCGGCGCGCAGCGACGGCCTTGAACCAGTAGAGAAACTTGTAACAACTGCGCCCACGCGCCGCGCCAGAGGACGCGCCGCGTACGGTCGTCGGCCATGAGCACTGAGACACCGAGGGACGCCGACGGCAACAAGCTCTGTGGCTGGTGCGGCGGCCCGATCCAGCAGAAGGGCGTCGGCCGCAGCCGGGACTACTGCACGCGCACGCACAAGGAGTACGCGTACAGGGCTCGCCGGGACCAGGAGATCCGGTTCCGGGCCTACTCCAAAGGCCGGGCCGACGAACGCTTCTTTTCGACAACAGCCGAAACTCCGCAACCCTCCAATACGTCTGTTGTCGAAACTCAATCACCGCAGGTCAACGCCACGAATTCCCCGTCACCCCCCGCACCTTTGCCTCCCTTGAAACGGGCTCGCCGCAGGTCCGCACAGACTGCGTCCGCCATGCCTTTGTGGCCGCCGGCGGATGACGGAGAGCCGGACGATCAGCCACCACGGACCGATTCCTAGCGGAGCGCCCACGCGTCGCTCGGCCACATCGCGGCAGCAGCTGCTCCCCCTCAGCCGCGGAGTGCCTCCAGGTCGCCTTACGCACCCGCATCCGTGACGGCGGGGGTACGGCGCTCCGCCCCAATCCGGGCCCGGCAGACGGCCGCTCAAGCCGCGCAACCCCACCCCCCTTCCCGCTGGCCGTCGTTGGTCGTCCGGAGCACCCGCAGACGCGTATGCGGTAGGCCACGGAGGATTACGGGCCTCAGGCGGCCTGTACGCCCGCCTGAGGGCTCGTGAGCGCTCCGGCGGACCGAGAGTCGCAGGAGCGGGAGAACGACGCTCAGAGGCTCACGGGAGGCCGTGTGCCGGTACGTTCGGGACTTGGCACGACGAAGCCCCCGCCGAATTCGGATCGGCGGGGGCTTCGGTGTGTGCGGGCGGAGGTCAGCTCCGATGGGCTCGCCAACGGCGGGCTGGTGCGACGGACTCCCCAACCTCCACCGTGTCGCCCTGCGCGTCGACGTACACGTTCCGGCTCAGCAGAACGGGGGCGCCGGGCTCGACGCCAAGCAGAGTCGCCTGTTCCTCGGTTGCTGCATCGGCGGCGCTGGCTTCCTCGGAGGCCACGGCGCGTCGACCGGTGACGGCCTCGATGGCTGATGGGGTGCCGCCCGGGATCCGCTCGCGCTGCAGCAGAGCGGGCACGGTCTCCGCGAGTTCAGCGACGAACCAGCTCGTGCTCGCGGAGACCGGCTCCGCGTCGGCGTTGTGCGTGACCCGCTGGCGACGCAGCGCCTGGCCGCCGTCCTCGACGCCCAGGAGGTCCGCGACCCACTCGGGGGGAGTGGTCAGGTCGGCGCCCGTGATCACGGCGTACTCGCCGTCGGCGTAGATCCGCCCGGTAGTGAGCGCCGCCTCCAGGCGGTCGGCTGCGGTGCGGTGCAGGGTCCGGCGCGTGCTGACCGTGGTGGCCGCACCCTGCCGGCCTTCCGCGAGGCCTTCCGCCCTCAGCGTGCGGTGGACCTTCTGCGCGGTCGCAGTCGAGATGCCGTACTCCGCCGCGAGTTCGCGCACGGACGGCAGCACGTCGCCGTGCGCGAGTTCGCCGCTGACGATCTTCGACTTCAGCGTGCCGACGACTTGGAGATACGGAGGCGTGCGCTCCAGCGAGGACATGGCGGGGCTCCTTCGACGGGTGAACGGTGCGGTGATCTATCACAGCATCCGGAGTAGTGATCTAGCACAGTGTATGGCTTGACACAGCAACTGTGCCCCCACAGTATGGGTCTTGTTCGGCGGCGCCTCCCGAGGGGTCGCCGAACGGCTCGAAAATCCGGGGCCCTCGCGCGCACACGCGTAGGGGCCCCACCCCGGAAACCACCGCAACACCGAAACTCGCAGGTCACAGGCTTGCGGGGGCGCAACCGCCCGCAAGGGAGGTTGCGGCCCGGGGGTTGCGGGCTCAACCGCCACAAAACAGGCGGGCCGGAACGCCGCGCGAACGGCAATCCCGGCCCTGATCCACGACCACCCAAGGAGCGACTCGTGGACTACGCAGCAGCATGGAACAAGATCGGTACTGGTACCAAAACGGCCCGCGTGATCACGGCGGACCGGATCAACAAGACGACAGCGGCGGCGAGCCAGGCACTCGACGGCGCCGCCCCGATGTGTGCCCCGCTCGCGCACCGCTGGGACACGGAGGCCGAGCGCAGGGCGAAGCTCCGGACCCCGGAGAACCTGAAGGCGTTGATCGCTGCTCAGCGGGCCAACACGTCGGCGCGGTCGACGGCTGCGACCGCCGCGAGCCAGCGGAAGGCCGCACGGGCGGCGAGCAGCAACCCGTTCAACGGCGGCCGCCGCGCGGCCCGGACGGCGGACAAGGCAGGTCGCGCTCACGCCAAGGTCGCGCGCCGCGACCTGAAGTCGGCTCGCCGGAACTACCCGCTGACGCTCAACCAGCTCGCGGTCCGCGCCCACGCCGCGCACCTGATCCCGGCTGGGATCACCTCGTACGCGATGTCGTCGGCGGAGCACTGGGCGATGTGGCCGGCGGGAAGCTCGCTGAGCCTGATCGCCCTCAACGCTGCACTGCTCGCCGTCGGCCGCCGCCAGGTGCGGGTGCCGCTCGACGACGACGCCACGGCGGAGGAGCGCCGCCTCCTGGAGCGCCTCGACCCGTCGTACTGGGTCCAGCACGCCGACGAACGAGGCCTGTCGGGCACCGTGCCCGCACCGACCGAGCTGACCCCGGCCGGTCTGGTCACCACGGTGCGCCTTGATGGCCGGTGGAAGCCGTCGGCGTTCAAGGCCAAGCACGAGGAGATCCGGGCGATGCTCGGGGCCCGCACCGCCCTGCGTATGGAGATCAGTTCGGGATCGCATGGCGACCGCGCCACGATCACGCTGCGGACCCGCAGCGCTGCCGACGGCATCGACCTGACCGGCTGGAAGCCGGGCGACCCGTGGGGCGTCGACACGGTGACCGGCGAGCCGGTCATGGTCCCGCTCGGTCGCCGGATGCTGATCGCGGGGACCTCCGGGTCGGGCAAGAGCTGGAGCACCCGGGCCCTGCTCGCGGAGGCGTCCGAGGAGCCCAACCACCGCCTGGTCGTCATCGACCCCAAGCGAGTGGAAGGCATCAACTGGGAGCACCGCGCCCGCGTCGCCATCTACGCCGAAGACGTCCTCGGCGTGACGGACGAACTGGTCGCTGAGATGTACGAGCGGCTGGAGGAGATCCCGCGCGGCCGGGACACCATCGAGATCAGCACCCGCCGCCCCCGGATCACGGTCTTCGTGGACGAAGGAGCCGAGGTCATCTCCATGGCGCGCAAGAAGCGCGCCAAGGGCGGCGACGGCGACCCGGGCGACCCGGACTGGTCCCGGATCATGGAGAACCTGTCGACACTCGCCCGCATGGCGCGCGCCGCCGAGATCATCCTGATCTGGGCCACGCAGAAGCCGACCATGGACGCCAAGGGCGGCATCGACCCGCAGATCAGCGCCCAGATCACTTACCGCGCCGCCCTCGCCCTGAGCACGTCCGGCGAGAGCCGCGTCGTGTTCGGCGAGGACGCCACCGAGCGCGGCTGGCACGCCCACGACCTGCCGATGCCCGGCGTGGCCATGCTCCGCTCCGGACCCAAGGCGGCACCGCACCCGATCAGCACCCGGGCGTTCTCCCCGGCCGACGTCATCGCCCTCCCTGACCGCCCGGTCTGGCAG
>NZ_JBHUCD010000040.1:0-5436 GCF_042786555.1 Paenarthrobacter sp. NPDC056912 | reverse complement strand
CACTCCGCGGTCTCTTCCGGATCACGATCAGGCAGCTGGGCAGTCAACCCGCTGAGGATGTGTGAGGTCTCTTCTCCTGCAGCCACGTCCAACCTCTCTTCATTGAATGTATGGGCGCTTTCACTGTGGGGCGCTCAAGAATTTCGTATTGTGAGAATAAAATTCTGTAATTCGAGATTACGTGCGCTCATGGGCAGCGTCAACACGGATCACATGTCCGCAATAGTCAACTGGGAATCCTGCCCGCAATCAACCAAATGTGACCCTGCATACATCGGGGACCCTTGACCGAGAGTGACCTGCGTCATAGAGTGTTTTCACTATTCAATAACTTGTTTCCGCTATGTGGAAGCAGTACGAAGTGGAGATCCACGATGCAGACGACTTCATCAGTCGGCGTCACTGAGACTCCGGGAGGCGCAACAGCCGGTGGTCCCAACCACCCGTCCGTAGGAAATACGGATCTTTGCGCTATTGCTTCCGAAGCCGCAGGCCGTACCATCAGCCCTAGTCTTTACAACATCGACCTCGCACCCACCAAGGCCAAAGGCCGGAAGTGGACCAGTTACAGCATCTTCACCCTCTGGGCCAATGACGTCCACAGCCTGGGTAACTATGCCTTTGCCATCGGCCTGTTCTCCCTTGGTTTGGGAGGCTGGCAAATCCTGGTGGCGCTGGGAATCGGCGCCGTCCTGCTTTTTGCGCTCCTTAACTTCTCAGGCTTCATGGGCCAGAAGACAGGCGTTCCGTTCCCCGTCATGAGCCGCATCAGCTTCGGCATCCGCGGCGCGCAGATCGCCAGCCTTGTCCGCGGCGCCGTTGCCGTTGCCTGGTTCGGTATCCAGACATACTTGGCCTCGGTGGTCCTGCGCGTCATGCTCGTGGCCATGGCTCCCGGATTGAAGGACCTGGACAGCAACTCCATCCTGGGCCTCTCAACCCTGGGCTGGCTTTCCTTCGTGGCACTGTGGATCGTACAACTGGTCATCGTCAGCTTCGGCATGGAAATGATCCGTAAGTACGAGGCCTTTGCCGGCCCCGTCATCCTGGTGACCATGGCCGCTATCGCCGTCTGGGTCTTCATCGAGGCCGGCGGAGCCATTCAGTGGTCCGGCATCAAGGGCCTCGAAGGCGGCGAAATGTGGCTCACCATCTTCGCCGGCGGAGCCCTCTGGGTGTCCATCTACGGAACGTTCGTCCTGAACTTCTGCGACTTCACACGCTCTTCCACGTCCAAGAAGTCAATCGTCAAGGGTAACTTCTGGGGTATCCCCATCAACATGCTCGTCTTCGGCGCGATCGTCGTGGTCATGGCCGGCGGGCAGTACAAGATCAACGGTACGGTCATCGAAAGCCCCTCGGACATCGTCCAGAGCATCCCCAACACGCTCCTGCTGGTCCTGGCCTGCCTGGCCTTGCTGATCCTGACCGTTGCAGTGAACCTGATGGCCAACTTCGTCGCTCCCGTCTACGCGCTGACCAACCTCTTCCCGCGGCACCTTAACTTCCGCAAGGCAGCATGGGTCAGCGGCACCATTGGCCTGATCATCCTGCCGTGGAACCTGTACAACAACCCGATCGTGATTGTGTACTTCCTGGGCGGTCTCGGCGCGCTCCTCGGTCCGCTGTTCGGCGTGATCATGGCCGACTACTGGCTGGTCCGGCGCGGCAAGGTCAACATCCCCGAGCTCTACACGGATGACCCCAAGGGCGCCTACTTCTACAAGCGCGGAGTGAATCCGAAAGCCATCATCGCGATGATTCCGGCAGCCGGCCTGGCAATCGCCATCGCCTTCATTCCGGGGCTGGCAGCGGCCGCGCCGTTCGCCTGGTTCATCGGTGCCGGAGTTGCCGCGTTGACGTACTTCGCTGTAGCGGACAAGAAGCAGGTCCACGAAGACGTCTCCGGCGAGCCGATCGCCGTCGCCAGCACGCACTAGGGCGCCAGCACGCACTAGGCGCCGGCGTTCCATGCGCCATCACTGAGCGCCAGCCACCCAAAGACACAGAGGAAATCCATGCGCATCCTTGTCGCAAACGTCAACACCACGCAGTCCATGACGGACTCCATTGCAGCCCAAGCACGTGCCGCTGCTGCCCCCGGTACAGAGATTGTGGGCATCACGCCCCGCTTTGGCGCCGATTCCTGCGAGGGCAACTTCGAGAGCTACCTCGCGGCCATCGCCGTCATGGACGCTGTGGTCAACTATCCCGAACCGTTCGACGCCGTCATCCAAGCCGGCTACGGCGAACATGGCCGTGAGGGTCTCCAGGAACTCCTGGACGTGCCTGTAGTGGACATCACCGAAGCTGCGGCCAGCACGGCGATGTTCCTGGGCCACAAGTATTCGGTGGTCACCACGCTTGACCGTGCCGTTCCGCTCATCGAGGACCGGCTCAAGCTCGCCGGGCTGGACGCCCGCTGCGCCTCGGTCCGGGCAAGCGGCATGGCCGTGTTGGAGCTTGAGGAATACCCTGAGCGTGCTGTCGAAGCGATTGTCGGGCAAGCCGAACAAGCGGTACAGAACGACAAGGCCGAGGTCATCGTGCTCGGCTGCGGCGGCATGGCCGGGCTGGACGAGCAGATCCGCCAGCGAACAGGAGTTCCGGTGGTGGACGGAGTCGCCGCCGCGGTCACTATCGCAGAGTCACTGGTCCGGCTCGGGTTGTCCACGTCCAAGGTGCGCACCTACGCCACTCCGCGCCCGAAGACTGTCGTAGGCTGGCCGATAACAGCAGCCCAGCCCGCCGAAGCGCGCTGAGCGGACTGCAGAAGGCAACCCCCTGAAAGGCAACCATATGAGTGACCCAAGCCTGCCCGCAGACCCGAGGGTCGCCGTCGTTACCGGAGCCGGTTCGGGCATAGGGCGGGCGGTGGCCCGGCTGATGCTTGCCAAGGGCTATCGCGTGGCGCTGGCAGGACGGCGCGAGGCGCAGCTGCTCGAAACCGCGGGCGACCATCCGGAAGCCCTTGCTGTGCCTTGCGACGTGACAGCGCCCGACGACGTCGCGCGCCTTTTCGGGGAGGTCCGCCAACGCTGGGGCCGGGTTGATGTGCTGTTCAACAATGCCGGCGTTTTCGGACCGTCGGGCGATGTGGGCCAGATCAGCGTGGACGAGTGGGAAGCTACCCTGCGTGTCAATGTGACCGGCTCGTTGCTGTGCGCGGCCGAGGCGGTGCGGACCATGAAGGCCCAAGAGCCGCAGGGCGGGCGCATCATCAACAACGGTTCCATTTCAGCGCATTCGCCCAGGCCACGGTCTGTGGCGTACACGGTCACCAAGCATGCCATGACGGGCCTGACCAAGAGCATCGAGCTCGACGGCCGGGAATTCGGGATCACGTGCGGGCAAATCGACATCGGCAATACCCGCACGGAGATCATGGACACCATCGGCGTGGGCTCGGGTGCCCTCCAGGCCGATGGCAGCCGCCGCGTGGAGCCGATGTTCCCCGTGGAAGACGCCGCCCGGGCCGTGCTGATGATGGCGGACATGCCTGCGTCGGCGAGTGTCGGATCCTTGGTGGTGACCGCGGCCGGCATGCCTTTCGTGGGCCGCGGCTAACTCCATAGCCACACCCCCGTACCGCCACGACCCACTTTGCTTTTCGAATGCCCGTGACACGCCTGCAGAGGGTGTGTCGCGGGCATTCCTGCGTCAAAAGGGGTGGTGGAGGCCCGGGGTCCCTCAACTCCGCACCAAATATGACTTCCACAATATGGAAAATCAATTCCCCCTTGCGGAATGATGTGAGCAGGATTACATTGAAAACAACCCCCCAAATGTGGGGCTGTTCCCAACTGATTGGTTCAGATCAATGAAGATCCCAGACCCCGCGGCGCTGAAGGCGAGTTCGGCCCCGCAGAAGAAGAAGCCGCTGTACAAGTCGCTCTTCTTCCAAATTCTGATCGCCGTAGTCGCAGGTGTGCTCATCGGTCATTTTTGGCCGACCATCGGGTCCGCACTCCGGCCACTGGGTGATGGATTCATTCAACTCATCAAAATGATCATTGCCCCGCTGATTTTCCTCGTGATCGTCACGGGCATCTCGGCAGTGGGCGACGTCAAGGCGGTCGGAAGGGTCGGGGTCAAGGCCCTCCTCTACTTCACCGGCGCCACTCTTTTTGCCCTGGTCTTCGGACTCATCGTCGGAAACATTGTCCAGCCCGGTGCCGGTCTGAACATTGATCCATCAACGCTCTCCCAGGAGGCGCTGGACGCCAAGACCGGCCATGCAGTTCCCAAGGACGCGGCAGCGTTCATCCTGGACATCATTCCTGCCAGCGTGGTTGGCGCCTTCGCCAGCAACAGCCTTCTCCAGGTCCTCTTCTTCTCGGTCTTCTTCGGTGCTGCCATCGTGGTCATCGGCCGCGAGCGTTGCCTTCCCGTCATCAGCCTCATGGAAACCATCCTCGAGCTGATCTTCAAGATCATGTCCTGGATCATGAAGCTGGCCCCCATCGGTGCCTTTGGTGCCATGGCGTTCATCATCGGCCAGTACGGGGTGGGGACGCTCGGGACCTATGCGCTCCTGATAGCGTGCTGCTACGGAGCGGCGATCATCTTCATCGGCCTGCTGTTCGTGGTGGCGTGGGGCTTCGCCCGCGTTCCGCTGTGGCAATTCCTGAAGTACACCCGCGAAGAATTCCTCCTTGCGCTCGGCACGGCCTCCACCGAGGCTGTGATGCCACGCATCATGACCAAGCTGACCAACGCAGGCTGCTCCCGTGCCACCACCGGCCTTGTGGTCCCCACGGGCTACTCCTTCAACCTTGACGGCGCCGCGATCTACCTGTCGATCTCGCTGCTGTTCCTGGCCCAGGCTTTCGGTCACAACCTCGATCTCGGCCAGCAGCTGGCAGCCCTCGGCGTTCTGCTGCTGACCTCCAAGGGCATGGCCGGCGTCCCGGGCTCGTCCTTCCTGGCGCTCTCCGCTACCGCCGCTGCCCTGGGTATCTTCCCGGTTGCCGGCGTGGCACTACTCCTCGGTGCCGACCGCCTCATGGACTCCATGCGCGTAGTCGTGAACCTCCTCGGCAACTGTGTAGCAACGTTCGTGGTTGCCAAATGGGAAGGCCAGTTCGACCGCAGCGTCATGGTCCGGGCCTTCAACGGTGAGATCACCAACGAGGACACGGCCATCATGCTTGGCAAAGAGGACATCTTCGAGCAGCAGGAACTGGAACGCATCAGCAGCGGCCAGAACCCCTCGCCGAAGTTCCGCGGCGGCCCCACATCAGACGAGATCCCGCAGTTCGAAATGAGCAAGCCGGGACAACCGTCCACCCCGGTCTGCCCGGACTGACACGGACCCAAAGCCGGAGGCCCCTCAAGGTGAGGCGGTTTCTAGGGGTCGTTGCAACACCTGTTGGTTAGGTGGTTTGTAGTAAATCACGTAAACGCTCGGCTGGGGTTTTCCAGCCGAGCGTTTTG
>NZ_JBHUCD010000039.1:2009-5601 GCF_042786555.1 Paenarthrobacter sp. NPDC056912 | reverse complement strand
GTTTTGTTGTTCGGGAACCACATAGTGGACGCGTGCAGTGTGTTGTGTGGTGTAAGTTGTTGGCCTATTAGTACCGGTCAGCTTCACGAGTCTTTAGTCCTCGCTTCCACATCCGGCCTATCAACCCAGTGGTCTGGCTGGGGGCCTCTCACACATAATGTGTATGGAAATCTCATCTCGAAGCGAGCTTCCCGCTTAGATGCTTTCAGCGGTTATCCCATCCGAACGTAGCTAATCAGCGATGCACTTGGCAGTACAACTGACACACCAGAGGTTCGTCCGTCCCGGTCCTCTCGTACTAAGGACAGCCCTTCTCAAATTTCCTGCGCGCGCAGCGGATAGGGACCGAACTGTCTCACGACGTTCTAAACCCAGCTCGCGTACCGCTTTAATGGGCGAACAGCCCAACCCTTGGGACCTACTCCAGCCCCAGGATGCGACGAGCCGACATCGAGGTGCCAAACCATGCCGTCGATATGGACTCTTGGGCAAGATCAGCCTGTTATCCCCGAGGTACCTTTTATCCGTTGAGCGACGGCCATTCCACAATGTACCGCCGGATCACTAGTCCCGACTTTCGTCCCTGCTTGAGATGTCTCTCTCACAGTCAAGCTCCCTTGTGCACTTACACTCGACACCTGATTGCCAACCAGGCTGAGGGAACCTTTGGGCGCCTCCGTTACTTTTTAGGAGGCAACCGCCCCAGTTAAACTACCCATCAGGCACTGTCCCTGACCCGGATCACGGGCCGAAGTTAGATGTCCAAAGTGACCAGAGTGGTATTTCAACGATGACTCCACCCGAACTGGCGTCCGGGTTTCAACGTCTCCCACCTATCCTACACAAGCCACTCCGAACACCAATACCAAACTATAGTAAAGGTCTCGGGGTCTTTCCGTCCTGCTGCGCGTAACGAGCATCTTTACTCGTACTGCAATTTCGCCGAGTTTATGGTTGAGACAGCGGGGAAGTCGTTACTCCATTCGTGCAGGTCGGAACTTACCCGACAAGGAATTTCGCTACCTTAGGATGGTTATAGTTACCACCGCCGTTTACTGGGGCTTAAATTCTCAGCTTCGCCACACAAGGTGGCTAACCGGTCCTCTTAACCTTCCAGCACCGGGCAGGAGTCAGTCCGTATACATCGTCTTGCGACTTCGCACGGACCTGTGTTTTTAGTAAACAGTCGCTTCCCCCTGGTCTCTGCGGCCCACACCCGCTCACGGAGAGCAAGTCTCCATCACGGGGCAGGCCCCCCTTCTCCCGAAGTTACGGGGGCATTTTGCCGAGTTCCTTAACCATAATTCTCTCGATCGCCTTGGTATTCTCTACCTGATCACCTGTGTCGGTTTGGGGTACGGGCGGCTAAAACCTCGCGTCGATGCTTTTCTTGGCAGCATAGGATCACCGGATCCCCCCTTACGGGAGTCCCATCAGATCTCAGGAACGTGCTCGAAGCACACAGGAACGGATTTGCCTATCCCTGACCCTACATCCTTAGACCGGGGCAACCATCGCCCGGCCCGGCTACCTTCCTGCGTCACACCTGTTAATACGCTTACCTCCCAGGATCAGGTCCCGCGCTCGGCCAAAACCCACACACCACAAGGGTGATAGGGCAGGCTCCGGGCGGTTAGTATCCCCCGCTTGGCATTGGCGGTTTTTCGCCGGTACGGGAATATCAACCCGTTGTCCATCGACTACGCCTGTCGGCCTCGCCTTAGGTCCCGACTTACCCAGGGCAGATTAGCTTGACCCTGGAACCCTTGATCATTCGGCGGACGGGTTTCTCACCCGTCTTTCGCTACTCATGCCTGCATTCTCACTCGTGTAGGCTCCACCGCTGGTTTCCACCGCGACTTCACTGCCCACACGACGCTCCCCTACCACTCCAGACGCCTGAACCAACCCCGAAGGGCGGCTTGGCTATCATCTGAAATCCACAACTTCGGCGGTGTACTTGAGCCCCGCTACATTGTCGGCGCGGAATCACTTGACCAGTGAGCTATTACGCACTCTTTCAAGGGTGGCTGCTTCTAAGCCAACCTCCTGGTTGTCTTCGCAACTCCACATCCTTTCCCACTTAGCACACGCTTAGGGGCCTTAGTTGGTGGTCTGGGCTGTTTCCCTCTCGACTATGAAGCTTATCCCCCACAGTCTCACTGCTGCGCTCTCACTTACCGGCATTCGGAGTTTGGCTGACGTCAGTAACCTTGTAGGGCCCATCGGCCATCCAGTAGCTCTACCTCCGGCAAGAAACACGCAACGCTGCACCTAAATGCATTTCGGGGAGAACCAGCTATCACGGAGTTTGATTGGCCTTTCACCCCTACCCACAGCTCATCCCCTCCATTTTCAACTGAAGTGGGTTCGGTCCTCCACGACGTCTTACCGTCGCTTCAACCTGGCCATGGGTAGATCACTCCGCTTCGGGTCTAGATCACGCCACTACACTCGCCCTATTCAGACTCGCTTTCGCTACGGCTACCCCACACGGGTTAACCTCGCGACGTAACACTAACTCGCAGGCTCATTCTTCAAAAGGCACGCCGTCACCAGAATCAGACTGGCTCCGACGGATTGTAAGCACACGGTTTCAGGTACTGTTTCACTCCCCTCCCGGGGTACTTTTCACCTTTCCCTCACGGTACTGGTCCGCTATCGGTCATTAGGAAGTATTTAGGCTTATCAGGTGGTCCTGACAGATTCGCACGGGATTTCTCGGGCCCCGTGCTACTTGGGATCCTCTCCAGGCTGTGCACAACATTACGGTTACGGGGCTCACACCCTCTCTGGCCGGCCTTTCAAGACCGTTCACCTATGCCTGCACCTCACCCCACCAGTCCGGCAGAACCAGTACGGAAAGTCCCACAACCCCGCCCATGCAACGCCCGCCGGCTATCACACATGGAACGGTTTAGCCTGATCCGCGTTCGCTCGCCACTACTAACGGAATCACTATTGTTTTCTCTTCCTGCGGGTACTGAGATGTTTCACTTCCCCGCGTTCCCCCCACGCACCCTATGTGTTCAGATGCGGGTCACACAATCACCTTGCAGCGTTGTGCGGGGTTTCCCCATTCGGACATCCTGGGATCAACGCTCGGTTATCAACTCCCCCAGGCTTATCGCAGATTCCTACGTCCTTCTTCGGCTCCTAATGCCAAGGCATCCACCGTGTGCCCTTAAAAACTTGACCACACAAAAATCAAACAAAAAGTTCGATCATGCATTGACTTACTCGAGAGAACCATGCGCCACTAGGGCCCAGGTTCATTCATAAGAAATTGCTGTAAGAACACACACCCACCAACCCCCAAAAGGATCAGCACCATGCATGTTCTAGATGCTCGCGTCCACTATGTAGTTCTCAAACAACAACCCCGTCAACCAGCCCACCACCCACCACAACCCACACAAGCAGATCGATACAGTGACCAGAGGAACCAGAAGCAGGAACAAAAAGAAACACCAGAAAGTGTCCCCCCTGCATTGCTGCAAAAAGGTCCTGTTGCCTCAGGACCCAACAGTGCGCCAAACACAACCCCCACACCCCGCACCCCACCACGTTCCACACACCCCCGCACCCCCCC
>NZ_JBHUCD010000039.1:0-1914 GCF_042786555.1 Paenarthrobacter sp. NPDC056912 | reverse complement strand
GCACCCCCCCACAAAAGGAAGACACGAAGAATGCCGTACTAGCACCAGGACACGACCAGGAAGCCATGCCAAACAAAAGTCTGATTCGTTGATATTCCACCCATGAGCACCCACCGCAGAACAGACGCCTGCGCAATGGGCAACACTGACAACCACACCATGTCCGCATGCACGAACACCAGCAGTTGCTAGCAGCTCCTTAGAAAGGAGGTGATCCAGCCGCACCTTCCGGTACGGCTACCTTGTTACGACTTAGTCCCAATCGCCGGTCCCACCTTCGACGGCTCCCCCCACAAGGGTTAGGCCACCGGCTTCGGGTGTTACCAACTTTCGTGACTTGACGGGCGGTGTGTACAAGGCCCGGGAACGTATTCACCGCAGCGTTGCTGATCTGCGATTACTAGCGACTCCGACTTCATGGGGTCGAGTTGCAGACCCCAATCCGAACTGAGACCGGCTTTTTGGGATTAGCTCCACCTCACAGTATCGCAACCCTTTGTACCGGCCATTGTAGCATGCGTGAAGCCCAAGACATAAGGGGCATGATGATTTGACGTCGTCCCCACCTTCCTCCGAGTTGACCCCGGCAGTCTCCTATGAGTCCCCGCCATAACGCGCTGGCAACATAGAACGAGGGTTGCGCTCGTTGCGGGACTTAACCCAACATCTCACGACACGAGCTGACGACAACCATGCACCACCTGTGAACCGACCGCAAGCGGGGGACCTGTTTCCAGATCTTTCCAGTCCATGTCAAGCCTTGGTAAGGTTCTTCGCGTTGCATCGAATTAATCCGCATGCTCCGCCGCTTGTGCGGGCCCCCGTCAATTCCTTTGAGTTTTAGCCTTGCGGCCGTACTCCCCAGGCGGGGCACTTAATGCGTTAGCTACGGCGCGGAAAACGTGGAATGTCCCCCACACCTAGTGCCCAACGTTTACGGCATGGACTACCAGGGTATCTAATCCTGTTCGCTCCCCATGCTTTCGCTCCTCAGCGTCAGTTACAGCCCAGAGACCTGCCTTCGCCATCGGTGTTCCTCCTGATATCTGCGCATTTCACCGCTACACCAGGAATTCCAGTCTCCCCTACTGCACTCTAGTCTGCCCGTACCCACTGCAGAACCGGAGTTGAGCCCCGGTCTTTCACAGCAGACGCGACAAACCGCCTACGAGCTCTTTACGCCCAATAATTCCGGATAACGCTTGCGCCCTACGTATTACCGCGGCTGCTGGCACGTAGTTAGCCGGCGCTTCTTCTGCAGGTACCGTCACTTTCGCTTCTTCCCTACTGAAAGAGGTTTACAACCCGAAGGCCGTCATCCCTCACGCGGCGTCGCTGCATCAGGCTTTCGCCCATTGTGCAATATTCCCCACTGCTGCCTCCCGTAGGAGTCTGGGCCGTGTCTCAGTCCCAGTGTGGCCGGTCACCCTCTCAGGCCGGCTACCCGTCGTCGCCTTGGTAGGCCATTACCCCACCAACAAGCTGATAGGCCGCGAGTCCATCCAAAACCGCAAAAGCTTTCCACCCCCCACCATGCGATGAGGAGTCATATCCGGTATTAGACCCAGTTTCCCAGGCTTATCCCAGAGTCAAGGGCAGGTTACTCACGTGTTACTCACCCGTTCGCCACTAATCCCCCCAGCAAGCTGAGGATCATCGTTCGACTTGCATGTGTTAAGCACGCCGCCAGCGTTCATCCTGAGCCAGGATCAAACTCTCCGTTGAAGTAAAACAAAAACAGACACAACCACACCCACCGGAAATAACGGCAAACACGGCTGCACAAAATTCGAAACCAGCTGAAAACCAGACCACCACACACGGGGGTGCGCAGCAATCCAGCATAAATCAACCAATTGAAAAACAATCGGTATCAACAAACTTGGCACACTATTGAGTTCTCAAACAACAGAC
>NZ_JBHUCD010000038.1:0-9272 GCF_042786555.1 Paenarthrobacter sp. NPDC056912 | reverse complement strand
GTCAGGCCACGCTTGGCCAACGCCGCGATGACCTCCGGGTCCTTCCGGCAGGCCTCTTCACACTCAGCGAACTCGTCCAGCATGAACGGCGGCTGGACATCGGCAGCGAGCTGGGTCCACGAATCCACCGTGCCCGCGTCCAGGTCAACAACAGCCTCGAAGGAACGGGCCTGGGCACGATCGACCAGCACAGCATCAGCCTCACGAGCCACCTGCACACCGGCCCGCAAATCATCCTTGGCCGGCTCACGAAGCTCAACACTGATAAACCGGAACGACTCCGCAGCAGCCGGACCCTCCTTCAAAATCGCCACAGCACGGGAAATCTCCGCCCGCGACAACGGATCCAACGGGTGCGAAACCCCCACAAGAGCCTCAGTTTCAGCATTCAAAGTCACGATTAACTCCTTTGTTTTGATGTGTTTGATATGTGTTGATTGATCGGATGGTGATTAGCCGGCAAGCAGCCAGTCGGAAGCTGCTTTCCGGTAGCGGATGATGCCTTTGTATTCGGCCATGTCCTCCGGCAGCTCAGCCAGGACGTTGCCGAACTTCCGGCGCCACTCAGGAACCCGGGCGATGTCCCGCAGCGGCAAGAGGTAGCTGCGGATCAGGAACAGCAGGGTGCCGGTGTGGGGAAGGCGGATGAGGTGCTGGACCTCAACGCGGAGATGGAGCTTGTCCGGCATGTCGGGATCGGTGGCTATGGTGGCGCGGTCCGGTCCCCACTCCGGGTAGGTCTCCGTGGAGGTATCCAGGCGCCGGCCGATGGTCATGGTCCAGTTGGTGCGACGGAACTGCTCACCAGGCTGCAGGCGCATGAGGAACTTCTCAGCACGGGCGATGATGTTTTCTTCCTTGACCCGGGGAACGGGGCCGTGGATCTCCAGGAAGCTCATGCCGACGTCGAAACCGAACGACCAGTCAGCGGCAAAGCTGACCAGGCCGGCGTCGAGCCACATCGTGTTGTCCCGGATGTCCAGCAGGACGATGTCGTCCTGGATCTGGGTTCCGAGGAACCGCAGCGGCCCCATCGGCAGGGAATCGTCGTCTCCCACGGTGAATTCGACGTCGAGGTCCTGCAGTTTGTTCTGCCAGTGGCAGTGGTTTCCTTCGCGGCGGAAGGACATGATGTCCGGGTTTTCCTCCGCCATTGAAGCAAGCAAGGTGGTGACGGTGTCCCAGACGGCTGGCCGCATGTGGGGCAGGACCTGTGAGCGTGAGGGGTCGCGGGTCAGGATCCGGTCGCGGTCGGCGAGCTCTTCGAGGTAGAACTCGTCGATGTCGATGACTCCTTTGCCCCAGGTGCCCGCGTCAGTAGCAACGTTCTTGTTGGCCGGTTCCACGTTGGCGCTGTAGCGGTACACGTCCTCTTTGAAGGGGAAGGGGAAGCGCCTGATGCGGTCAGGGAGGGACGCTGTGTCAGTTTCTTTGTCGATGGTGATGCTCAAAGGTCCAACTCCAATTCTGGGTCTTCGCTGCGTGAAACACAGCACATCATTGTGGTGTTCTCGGCCTTTTCCTGATCGGTGAGGTAGAGATCCCGGTGCTGGGGCGTCCCTCGGAGGACAGGGAGGACACATTCGCCACAGATACCCTTGCGGCACATGTTGGGAATGGTCTTACCGGCTTTTTCGAGGGTTTCCAGCAGCGATACGCCGGCCGGAACCTCAAGCTTGGTACCGCTGCGGACCAGGTTTACTGTGAACGGCTCGCCGTCGTCGAGTTCCGCCGCGCCGAAGGCTTCCGAGTGCAGCCTCGACTCCGCCCAACCTGCCTCACGGGCCTGGTCAAGAACTGCGTCCATGAAGGCAACAGGGCCGCAGGTGTAGAGGTGTGTTCCCACGCTCTGCGTGGTGAGCTGCCGGGCCAGGACTTTCTGGAAACTGTCCCGGTTGCTGCATTCGGTCAATGCAGGGCCGAGCAGCTCCCTCGCCTCGTCCACGTGGGCTCCGGCCCCCGGCCTGTACACGTAGATCAGCGACGACGTGGTGCCGCGGTCTGCGGCGGCGCGCGCATGGGAAAGGACCGGGGTGATGCCGATTCCTGCCGCGACCAGAAGATGATGGGTTGCTGTCGACGCCGGGGCGAAGGCGCTGCGGGGCCTTGATACATAGACGCGATCCCCGACGGCGAGCCGGTGCATGGCCCTGGACCCGCCTGCGCCGTCCTCAACCCGGAGGACTGAGATGGTGTACTCGCAGGGGCCGTTGCCTGAACCGGTCAGCGAGTAGGCATTGACGCCTTCCTCGCCGTACTGGACCACGAGGTGGCTGCCGGGAACATAGGACGGCAGTTTCCGGAACGACGGGTCTGCGAGCGTAATGCTCACAATCGAATCTGTCTGGGGACTGACGTCCGTCACTTCCAGCTGGAGGCCGCCGTCAACCGCCGGATGGGGCGTGATCGGGAGAGCTGTGACAGTCATGATGCCTCCTCAACGTGGGCTCGATAGCCGAGGTACGCGCCCAATCGGCGGGAAAAGTGGTCGGTGGTGGTGAGGATGGTGCTGCATCCTCCGCACAGAACCTCCGAGCCGGCCGGCTCGACGGTTGCGGTGGTGGAGTTGCAGTGCGGGCAGTAGATCGCCCGGAGGGTGGTTTCGTCACTCAGGAGGGTCATTTCCTCCTGCTCGAGCCCACATTCCGCGGCGACGGCCGCAGCCGTCCGGATGTCCGCCGTCGGGCCTGAAAGCAAGAGGCGGACGCCGACTCTGGAGCTTCCCAGTGCGGACCGCAGATCGGAGAGGGCCTCCGGACTTGCGGAATCGAAGTGGAGGTCAAGCTTGGGCTGGCTGCCGCTGTGCCGCTCCGCGGTGCCATCTGCTGCGCCGAATGACGCGCAGATGACGCCGCGGAAACCAGGTTCCAAGCCTGTGCCCGCTACATGTGGCATGGACACGGAACTCATGGTTGGTCCTTACGGTGCGAAGGAGCGGTCGCCGGCGAAGAACCCGAGGCCGTACTCGGGGGTGTCGAACTTGACGGTGGTTCCCTTGGGGAAGAACAGGACGTCGCGTTCCTTCGCGTGCGTCACCTCGCCGGTGTTCACATCGGTGAGGATGAACTCGCCCTTGATGACTACCTTCATTTCGTCGTAGGTGTAGGTGTATTCGAACGGTTCGGAGGCCTTCAGCTCGAAGAAGCCTGCGCTCATGACCGAACCTTCGGGGTTGTGCAGGGCGTCGCCGATGAAGGCGTCGGTTCCCGGCAAGTCCATGGACGGAATCCCGACGTATGCCTTCTCGACTTTGTGGATGGCTCCAGCCTTGCTGAGTGTTCCAAGCAGCGTTTCCATGGGTCTCTCCTTTGAGTAATAGTGGTGAGTGTCAGAAATGTCGCATTTCAAGCGCATTTAGCAATTGAGTGAGCGTGGGCTGACTGCCCTGAATGGTCCGAAGAGTTGATCCAAATCCCTTGATCTTCAGCGCCCAGTGGGGCATTCAATCAAGTTGGGATTCGTGTGATGCGAGTCACTCCTAAGCCCCACAAGCAAAGCTACGCGAGCTAATACTTATAGTCCAGACTTTTTTAGAAAATTTCATGATGAATTTTCATATTGCTTGCGGAGGCAGTGTTGACGCACCTCCAGGGGCCCGCCAACTCAAGGAAAACGAGCCTCAAGGGAAACAAGCAGAGGGCAGGACCGTGCGGAACGGTCCTGCCCTCTGCTTGTAGCGTCTATGCCGTGTGGTGCCCTGGCGTCACCTTCTAGGGGTGGGTGACGTCTTCCAGGTCGGCCTGGTGGTGGTCCGCCTGCCTGGCGGCTGCAGCCGACCTAACTTTTAACCGTGCAGCCTCACGCTGGGAGTAGAACCAAATGGGGATGTACAGCCCCAGCACGATGAAGCCGACCCAGGTGGGGGCCCAGCCGATCTCCAGGCTGTTCAGGTAGACCACGCCGATCAGGCAGAGCGGAAGATTGAACAGGCCGAAGAGCAATGCCACGTTCTTCCAGCCCTTGGGTGCCTTGAAGGGCCTCTCCAGGCCGGCAAACGCAGGATTCGTCTTGGCTTTCACGTAAGCGAACAGGCTGATGCCGTTGGCGCAGGTGTAGCCGATCGCCGATGCCGCGACAATCGCGGCGGGGTTGCCCATGAAGATGAGCACCAGGTTGAAAACTCCAATGACCAGCATCGCCACGAACGGTGTGCCGTTGCGATTTGTCCTGCCGAGCGACCGGGGAAGGTTGCCTTCAAGGGCCATGGAGTGCATGGCCCTTGAAGAACCCAGGTAGGCCGTTTGAATGATCAGCACCATGGCCGCGATCAGCATGATGATGGTCAGGACCGAGCCAACTTCGCCGAAGACTGCGTGGGCCACTGGAATCAGCGGCGAGACGGGCTCTGCACGCACTCCATCGACGCCCAATACTCCGATGACAGCGGCCTGAACCAGCACGAATGAGAAGAAGCAGATGACGCCGCAGGCAAAAAGCGCCTTGGAAACATCCTTGCCGGGGTTCTTGTACTCCGGGCCGTAGATGGCCGCGGTTTCCCAGGCGCAGGCACTCCACTGGGCGATGGCAAAGATGCCCAGGAGAATCAGGATGTGGTGCATGTCCCAGGACCAGTCGGCCGGCAGCCAGTTGCCCGTAATGTTGGCCAGGTCAACGTGCCCGGTGGCAAAGGGGGCCACTGTCAGTACGACCACCGGTATCAGGGAAAACGCCGCCAGGACGTAACCCAGTTTGGCGCCATCTTTCAGGCCGAACCAGTTGACTGCGAACAAGCCGCCGAAAATCACCAACCCTGCGATCAGGGCGAGCTGGTTGGCGGTAAATGTTTCACCCAGGACGGGAAAGAGTCCGTGGAGGTAGCTTCCCACCAGGATGGAGAAGATCGCCAGCACCGGCGTCCAGGCGAACCAGTAGCTCCACGCGCTGAAGCCGCCGATCAGCTTGCTTTTGTCATACGTGCCTTGATAGTTCTCCGTACGGAAAACATGCTGCGCGAAGCCCGGCAGGCCCGAAGCCTTGGGGAACGTAGTGGCCAGCTCGGCATAGGCGGCGTTCTGGAAGAAGCCCTGCACTACCGACAACCCCCAGACAATAATTGCTCCGGCCGCCAAATACGACGGAAGGTAGCCCAAGGAGGGCAGAATCAGCAGGGGCACACCCAGTGCGATTGCCAGTCCTTGCTTCCAGTCGATCGACCTTTCCAGGTTGCCGGCCCCATCTGAACGTTTTTCACTCATAACAATCTCCCTTGACTGAACTAAGTGCCTGTCTTCTTCAGTTGGATAAACTTGCCGTCCCCCTTCCGGTGGACGCGCCAAACAAGGCGCCGAACTCCACCGGCAAGTTATGTCTTACATTCAGAATCGCGCGTCAGGTGGCGCGCGTCGAGGCATGATGGAAGTCGGGTCTCCGGAATTCGAACGCGCTGCTGCTGGTCGTCAGTGGGGCGCGGTCGGAGTCGAACTGGCGACGGACCGGACAAGGTGCCGTCAACGGAAGAGTGGTGCTTTTATCGCCTGCGACTGTAGGGCAGGCCTTCCGTCTACCGTTCCGAACTTCCTGTGAAATGGATCACTTCAGAGGTTACAGCTATATACCTTCATTTCAACAGCTTTTATTCTAAAGAATCTTGTGCTGGGGGTGGGCGGCGCTGATGTTAGGCGCTGTAGATCAGTGACAGGCCCAGATGCGGAACGTCCAGATCGATGCGGTGCTGGTCCACTGCCGAACCCGACTTGATCCGTTCGCCAACGAGGTACATCCCGGAATTTCCCAGGATGACGCGGTTGCTGGCGTTCACAAGGGCGGCGTTGCCTGGGATGGCGCGCAGTTCAGGCATGATGAGCGGTTCCAGGTCCTTGACCAGGATGTCGCATCCCGCCACACCGGCAAATGTGCCGTGGACCTTGAAGGGTGCTGTGAGCGTAATGATGTACTCCTCGAAGCCGAGGTAGTCGATGTACGGGCCCCAGAGGGTTTGTTCGCCCGTGGATGCGGCCGTGGAGAAAAACGGGAGCTTCTCGTAGTCGTAGTATCGGTTGCTGCCGGGAGTCAGGTCGGCATCCAGCTTCTCGACAGAGCCTGACTTCCCGCGGGACCACCACTCGAAGAAGTGCCCTTCCGCCTCAACCGACTGCGCGGCGAAGAAGGTTCCAGCGCCGACGGCAAAAGAATTCTTCGCCAGGAATTCCTTCGAGAGCTCCTCGAGTCCCTTGAGCGCCGAGCTGTTGACCTTCGGGCGGCCGGCAAGGTTCCGGTCCATCAGCTCGGCAACGCTCCCGGCGAGGTGAATGATCTCTGTGGAGACGCCACTGGTCCATGAGGCGAGGGCACGTGCAGCATGTGCGACTTCGTTGTCGAGCTTCATTTTGCTTCCTGATTTGATTGGGCGTATCCGACAGTGAGCTTCGTATCAATCAGATGGAAAATGTTCCGCCTGATGTGTCCAAGTACCAACGCCTGGGCCTTCTCGGGTTGATCCTGGGCGACCGCCCTGACCAATTCCAAGTGTTCAGCGGTTGCCGTTTCGGGGTCAAATGCTACGGCAAGAGGGGTCCACAGCTGTTGAACTGTCTCTTGCTGAAGCCGGATCTCTGCGTTGGCAAGCCTGGGTGATTGAGCTGCAACGGCCAGTTCAACGTGGAAGCGGCTGTCGGCAGATGCGCGGAGCTCGGGGGAGTGTGCAAGAACCAAGGACCGGGCTAGTTCCTGGAGGCGCTCGAAGTCGTGTGCTTCGGCGCGTTCACAGGCCAAGCGGATTGTTGCCGCTGCTATCGCAGCGTGTTCGTCACCGATATCGCGGATCTCTGAGATCGACGTCGAAAGAAACCATGCCCGCATGGCGTCGGCTTGTGTTTGCGGCTGGCTGACCACGAAAGATCCGCCGCTCCGGCCCCTGCGGGTTTCGACGATTCCCCTCTCCCGCAGTTCCGTCAACGCTTCGCGGAGAGTCGCGCCGCCCACCCCGAACATGTCCGAGAGCGCAGCTTCGGCAGGCAGCCGTTCGCCGACTTTGAGCAAGCCGAGGGCGATGGCCGTTGAGATTCTGTCCACGATTGCATCGGCCCGCTCGATTTCCGGCAAGGACCTGTAGATCTGCGACTGAAATGAGGACGGGGATGCCAAGTGTCTGCGCTCCGAAGGTGGGCAACAAGTTGAACCCAATACTACAGACCAGGGTCACTTGAAGGTTTCGATCCACTCAGGCGTTTTTTGGCACCTCCGGGCCTGCGCTCGAACCCGGCGGGGCCCGTCTCTCCGGAGAAGGCCCGGTAGCCCACCTGTCCTTAAGGGTAGGAAAAACCGTCAGAAAACAGTGTTACCCCACCCCTTGCGATTCGGAAACATGGGAGTCAACCGAAAAACACTCCGCGGCCGCCGCAGGCCAAGGACCGAATCGAAGGGACAAAAAATCGTGAATCCGACAGTAAGCTCAACGACGGCTGCTTCGTACACCACCTCATCCGACATTGTCCGCAATGTGTCCCTCGTCAGGGACGAGATGATGGGCACCGTCGCCAAGATCGACGAGCAGCAGATGGCTCGCCTGGCAAGCCACCTCGCCCACCCGGGCCGGATCTTTGTGGCAGGAGCGGGTCGTAGCGGCCTGGTCCTCCGGATGGCCGGCATGCGGCTGATGCACCTGGGCCTCACGGTCCACATCGCGGGAGATACCACCACCCCTGCCATCGCTTCCGGAGACTTGCTTCTGGTGGCTTCCGGATCTGGCACCACGTCAGGTGTGGTCAAGTCAGCAGAAACAGCTGCCAAGGCCGGAGCCCGCATTGCAGCATTCACCACCAACCCGGACTCCCCGCTGGCCGGCCTCGCCGACGCACTGGTTATCATTCCGGCCGCCCAGAAGACCGACCACGGCTCCTCGGTGACCCGCCAGTACTCCGGTTCGCTCTTTGAGCAGGCCCTTTTCGTGGCCACCGAGGCCATCTTCCAGTCCCTCTGGGACAACGACGCCCAGCCTGCCGAAGAGCTGTGGCTGCGTCACGCGAACCTCGAGTAAAAGAACACCCTGATTTTCCACACCCGATAGCAGTTCATTAATAGAAAGAAATGATCATTATGAAACTCCAAGTTGCCATTGACCTCCTGACCACTGAAGCTGCGCTGGAATTGGCTGGCCAGGTTGCTGAGTACGTTGACATCATTGAGCTCGGTACCCCGTTGATTAAGGCCGAGGGCCTGTCGGTGATCACGGCTGTGAAGAACGCGCACCCGGACAAGATTGTGTTTGCTGATCTGAAGACCATGGATGCTGGTGAGCTTGAGGCTGATATTGCGTTCAAGGCCGGCGCTGATCTGGTGACTGTTCTTGGTGCTGCTGATGATTCCACCATTGCTGGTGCGGTCAAGGCTGCGAAGGCTCACAACAAGGGTGTTGTGGTTGACCTGATTGGTATTGCGGACAAGGTGACCCGTGCGAAGGAAGTTCGTGCCTTGGGTGCGAAGTTCGTGGAGATGCACGCTGGTCTGGATGAGCAGGCCAAGCCTGGTTTTGACCTGAATGGTTTGCTGCGTGCAGGTTCCGAGGCCCGTGTTCCGTTCTCGGTTGCTGGTGGCGTGAAGGTGGGCACTATTGCCGATGTTCAGAAGGCCGGCGCTGATGTTGCTGTTGCTGGTGGCGCTATCTACGGTGCTGAGGATCCCGCGTTGGCTGCCAAGGCCCTGCGCGCTGCGATCGTCTAGCCAGCACGTTCGAACGGTGGCGTCCCGCATCCTTGAAAGCCGCGGGGCGCCACCTTTTCGATCCACGAGGATGCAAACCCAACGATGAGGGGTTGGCATTTGGGGGACCCTGATCCCTGGGAAAGGAAGCTGGTCACAATGCTTTGTCTGGCAGGCGAGGAAGTGGAAGTCCTGGTTACTGAACCACGCCGCATTAACGAGTTGCTCGATGAAGCTGAGGCAGTGCTACGGAGCACGCCCCAGCGCTTCGCAGGCATTTTGGTCACGCGTCACCAGCCTGGCCGCTACACGCTCGCCCTGAGCGACACGGTTCCCTTCGGGGAGACCCGCGAGCAGATTCTCTCCTGACCGCCGCTCGGCGGTGGCAGCGCAGTTGAAAGTTAGAAGGCAACAATGTCTGTTACTTACGTTGACTCGCCGGTGAGGTCCGGCCTGCGGAACCCTTTGCGGGATCCGCGGGACCGGCGCCTGAACCGCATTGCCGGGCCGTCGTCGTTGGTGTTCTTCGGAGTCACCGGTGACCTTGCCCGTAAAAAGCTCATGCCCGCGGTTTATGACCTCGCGAACCGTGGCCTGCTTCCGCCGAGTTTCGCTTTGGTGGGTTTCGGCCGCCG
>NZ_JBHUCD010000037.1:0-10611 GCF_042786555.1 Paenarthrobacter sp. NPDC056912 | reverse complement strand
TGAAAGATGAGGACGGCCACTATCTGCGGCAAATACGGCTTGGAATAGCGCCGTATAAGGGTGACAAGCATGCCCACAGGTCCTTAGAAAGAGTGAATGGATGCGGGGTCACCTAACGGTGCAGCCCCTCACGAAATGCCCTCAGGAAAGGCAGTGGCTTGATTCTTCTGCATAACCGTATACGCAAGGTGGACTTAGCCAGACATCGCGCCAGGTCACATCCAGATCACGGGAAGTGCCCTATCCTGTTCGCCGGACAGGGCACCTCCTGGCTGATTGCTATTAAAGGCTACAACTAGATTATTGCAACAAACACATTGTTAAGCGTGGGGCGACCAACACAACAACCACTAATCCAGCTGCAGACCCAAACGTATCCTGGCATGGCTTTCCTCCTCTCAGTGACTCCGCGCAGCAATGATGCGCTCAGCTTTAGATGAGATCGAAACTCGAGAAACGATGCTGACGCGAATCCGCACCAGGGTTGCCTGAATTCCAGATAGGAGCAGAGGCAATTACTTTCACACTCACGGCTCCGTCATTAAGTAGTTGCAACCGCGTCGACTGTGACGGCCAACACGAAAGATCGCTGTGGGAGTGAATGTCAACAATCGCAATGATGGCAATCACCCCCGGGGGGCACCAGCCAAGCCCCACGCTCTTAGCAAGAAGCTGAGCATGGCCGGCATCTCAGTTCTTCCCATCAGCATGAATCGGGTTCGGCGCACCGCCGTCTCTACTTCATCCGCACGCGGATCGCCAGCTGATCGAAAGGCTTATGCGCGGTACCGGGATGCTTAAGCCCTGGACCAAAAGAGCGCCTGCCCATCGGAGGCGTCTCACCGCACATATTTAGGACAACATGAGGCCGACCATCGGACGCTATTATTAGGCTCCTTGGGCCAGGTACGGAAGGCGCCTCGCACATATTGCGAGGCGCCTCCCGAATCAAGGGGACGCTATTTATCCAATGCGGACGGCGTAAAAATTGTTAGTGATGTTGAACTGAAACCAGTTGGAAAACCAGCCCGAAGCATTAATACCTGTCATTATTCCTTCTTTCTTGGTGATTTCAAGAAGCATCTGAAAGTGCTTCACTTTTGGATAAGCCCGGACGCTCTGATAACGCGATCGAAACATGATTTATCGATCAACCACCCGAGTGCCGGATGTAACAGGGTTTCGCTTGTTACAACATGAAATAGTTGCGAGGTTGGCTCTAGTGACGGAGAACTCGCAAAGAAATCTCAAATTTGCCTGGGACGAATGATGACGTTCCTGGTCAGAGTTCGGGTGAGACTGGCGGAACCAGTTTGTGACGCACCAGAATTTGAGTGACGTGAGTTGAGCTGCGCCGCTTTGCGCCAATCGATTAGAGTTGACTCTTCTGCGGAAGTTGACGTAACTCACGGTTACTCTTCTCCCGTTGTCTCATTGAGAAAGCACCCGCGTATTCCGTGCGGAGGGCCTAGTCCGCGCCGCCACAACCCACCGTTCCACAGCGCTTCACCCCTCTTATGGGCACTGGGTTCCTCGCTGCGTTGAGTTTCACTCGTCACTTCTCCGCGGAACAGCGTTTGTTCGCTCGCCACCTGACGCGGTCACGCCGAGGAAACCCCGCCTCGCTTAATCAACTTCTGGGTGCACGTCGGGCTTCTTCGGCACATTTGCCTCACGCAGGATCATGGATATTCAAAGAGTGCCCGAGCGAGCTTCGAGTCCCGTGATCTTCATACGTTTCAGGCAGGCGGTGGGCTCCAGACCCCTTGCGAGTCTCGGGAAGACGAGACATGACAGAACGCCGTTGCCGCACCCCGAAGGGCCCGCAGAATGGGCCGAAATCGTGCGAGTGCGAGCGGTCACCAACGGGATGAAGTCCTAACGTGCATGGATCTGGCCGTTCCCGAAGGCACGTTTATACATCAACTCCTAATGCCTTCAAGAACGGTCCCTCTTTGTTGCTCTTATGCAGATGGGCGCCCAAAAGTACCGCTCCACACCGCCGATCCGGTGCGCCGGGATACTGGCCCGCTCCCTCCACGTATACGACGCACCGGTTTCAGTAGCGACGGAACGCTCATCAGGAAGGTTCGGGGGAGGCGTATTCGGCGTATGCCTCAACGCGGCGTCGATACGCAAAGAATTTCATTCTCGAATAAGGACGGTCCCATCCGGATCCACTAGCACGCTAACAATTCCTGTGCGCGGGTGTTCGTATGTCGCATGCACGCTTCCGTCCGGGCTGCCTACGTAGGTCGGGAAATGCGTGTCGAATCTCTTCTCCAGCACCCGGAAGGCCATTAGTTGGGCCTCATTAGCTCCGGCCTTCAGGGCACTATCACGGCGGTATCCATCCATGAAACGCCGACGCTGGGCCTCGGACATCAGACTAAACGGTGAAGCCCCATTCGCCTCAGAACCATCACCCCCGGGTGAGACCTTCACTTCTCGACACCCCCTCAGCCGCAAGCGGACCATTACGTAGCCCGCCAGCACGCCCACCGGGAATCACCATGACACTCCTACTTTGATTCAACTCAATTATCATAAGGCCGCTGATCAAGCGAGAGTGCCGCCTACTCCCGGGCTTACACCCAGCCCCACGCTACAAGCCCAGCCCCCGGAGTCAAGCCACGCACCCACCAACACGAGGGCAGCCGCTTATTCAACGCCACCTGCCGCACAAAAGCGCGGGCAGCTTCGAACCGCGGCTGGCATCTCTAGGCAATGCCTAAGCTCGCGCGAACACTCGGCAGCGCCCCCGAACTTCCCCGGCCGGAGTATCAACGAATGTCTGTTCGAAGGCCGCTGGCAGCTTCGAATCGGCATTCCCTCCGCCCACGCTTATGCTCCCTTGGGGCGAGTGGAGGATCATCCACAGTGCAAACTAATTGTCCGGTATTCGCAGTTCCGTGACCGCTGAAAGTGGGGGCTCTCCCATCGGGTTCAGGGCTAGATCGGGCTAGACCTGGAATCCCGGACATTGGGTGCTGTTGTTGATCATGATGCGGACGAGCTGGCATACGGGCACGTTCGGATGTTGGTGCACTGCAGAGAGCCGTTTGACGTCCCCTGCTCGACGGACAGAGTGAAGTCGCTCCCCAGCCCGTGCGGGGTGAACCATACGTAGGCTAGCGCGCTAGATGGTCGCTCCAGCGGCCGCCGTCGACCGCCGGATCGCACCATTACCACCAAATTCCGTCTTAGTGGGGGCTCGATTCACATTGTTGGCCGCGCCCGTCGGTCGATCGATCACAGTGCTAACGAATCCCTCTGGCCGGTTCGCGCGGCAGCCAGCAGAGACACTAAGACCCCGCACTGAGGTATCCGCGTCTCAACGTGCGATCAAGACTTGAGGAATTGGCAGCAGCCAAGACCCAGCGCCGGCTGCAAGGCCGGTAGCCAAAATTAGCCAGGCGAGTGGAAGCATCTTCTTCCACTGCAGGACGCCGGCGAGCACTCCCAGGCTCAACTGGCTCACTTAATTGGTGTGTCCCGGAGAAAGGTGTGTCGCCAGCTCCGGTTGTCGATGGCTAGCCCGGCTTGCCGCGATAAGTTCAATCCGGTACCGACAAGATAGCCACTTTCAGATGTGCGCTCCCTCAAGAAGCCGCGGGCATCGCCAGCTAGTTTATCCCCCGGAAACGAGAGGGCGGTGCTGTTTCCAAGCAGTTCAATGTAGTGGTGAATCGGCCACACAAGGAGCATCAACACCATCAAAGTGGGGCTTGGTGGACAGGCACCATCGCCTCCGTGCTCTCGGTGATTCCGGCCTGTGTCTACAGGGATGCCAGCACTGCAATTGTTGAGGAGAGAGCGTCAGCCAGCTCCCGGCCCTTGGTCACGAATTGTCGGTAGAACTGGTCGCGGTGTTCGTCGTGTCCGTGAAAATGATGAGGAGTGAGGACACCGGAAAACACCGGTACGTCCGTGTCCATCTGCACCCGCATGAGGGCATCCACAACGCTTTGCGCGACGAACTCGTGACGGTAAATACCGCCGTCGATGACGAGGGCGGACGTGGCGATTCCGGCGTAACGTCCAGAAGTTGCAAGTCGTCGGGTGAGTAACGGGATTTCGAAAGCCCCGGACACATGGAATACGTCAACCTCAGTAATGCCAAGTTCCTTCAGTCGAGCCAGGAAGCTATCAACAGCCAGATCGACGATATCAGCGTGCCATTGGGCGCTCACAATGGCTACTCGGACAGCGGGAGCAGGATTGAGTGACAACGATTTGCCTTTCGTGTAGGAAGTCGTCCAGTGAGTGGGCGGATTCAATGACAGGACCCAGCCGGTGGAAATAGACGTTCAATGCGCATGAACAGGCTGGGTCCTGTCGGGAATGAGGGGCTCGGTGTCGTGAAAGAGTGACGCTGCTCCGGAGGTTTGCCCTCTGATGGGCTCTGTATATCAAAGGATCCCTAAGACGCCGAAAATAGCCGGGCACCAACTCGACAACTCGGAATTTCACCAAACATCCGTTGGGTGAAAGCGTTTCCGCCACGGCAATCGAAAATGGATGAGAATGCGGACAAGTCGCTGCGGGCTCTTCCCATAATTTTGGAGTCCTTGGGCAGAATTTTGCTTGTCTTCGAGGTGCCGGCCCGGGCAGAGTTCCGGGAATTCGCCGATCTGCTTCCACACCCACCCGTCGATACAAGCTGCGTTAGTGCATGGTCGCACTGCCATTGTTTGATCTCCGAAAACTCGCATATTCCCCATTAGGGAATTTTGATCGTCATGGACCAGTGCCACGCGGGATTTTGTCAGAGAGTATGGGGTTGTGAGATACGGCGCATTCTTCCATTTAGTAGGCCAAGCGAGGCGTTCTTAGATGTCGCGTTTTTTGAGGAGGATCATTGCGATGATGGCGGGGATAATGACCCACGCGCCGAGGACGAGGGCGGCTTGCCAGGCTTCGAGCTCGCCGGGCGGATGCTCGACGGGGAGCAGGCTGTTCAGGGTGCTGCTGGGGAGGTACTTGAGTATTTCTTTGCCCACGTCACCTCCGACTAAATTGAGCGAACCGGGTGCTATGGCGATCAGCGTAACCAAGGCCATGATCGCACCAGCGGCGTTACGCAGGATAGTGCCCAAGGCCATGCCGGTGCCCGCGATGGCGGCCATGTAGGCGCTGTAGACCAGCAGGCGCCGGATGGATGCCGGGTTGGCCAGGTTCATCGCGATGTTGTAGCTGTCCAGGATCGGGATCGTTACGAGCCCGGCGATGTACGAGGCCGTAGCCGTCAGCGCGAACCCGGTGACCGTGATCACGAGGAGCTTGGCCACGAACGGCGAGAACCGCTTGGGAACGGCCGCGAACGTCGAACGTGCCATGCCGGTAGTGAATTCGGAACTCATCAGCAGGACTCCGAGGGAGCCGAAGATGAGCACTGCCATCCCAACCCCCATGGTGGGCGCGTCGTATGCGAGGTCCCCGCTCTGCATGTCACTGAGTAATGCGGCGTCGGGGGTTGCGTTTGCGGCCATTTCCCCGGCGTCTTGGGCTGACAGGGCGGCGATTCCGATGATGAGCGCCGCGGTGGACGCCAGGAGGACCAAAGTGGAGGTCAGGGTGCGGAACTTGATGAACTCGGAGTTCAGGACGCGATGGAATGCCGGTCCGGGACCGACCGAGTTGCGGATGGACCTGCGGTCCACAGTGGTGGTGCTCATATCTATTTCCCTCCGGCCTGGGCGGGAACCGAAGCCCCGGTGGTGATGTGCGAGTGGTATTCGACCTCGTCCTTGGTGAGTTCCATGTAGGCCTCTTCAAGGCTTGCCTGGAGCGGCGTCAGCTCGTAAACCATGACCTGGTTGTCCAAGGCAGTCCGGGCGATTCCGCGGGGATCGACCCCCGAAACCTCCAGGAGTTCGCGCTCGTGGACTTCCACGGACACTCCCGTGCCTGCCAGCAGCTGCATGAGCCTCTCCGGCTGGTCCGTGCGGACGCGGGTCCGTGCATGCCCCTTGCCGGTAATGATCTCCGCGATGGGAGCGTCGGCGATGATCTTGCCGCGGCCGATCACGATCAGGTGGTCTGCCGTCAAAGCCATTTCACTCATGAGGTGGCTGGACAGGAACACCGTGCGGCCCTCGGAGGCCAGCTGCCTGGCCAGGTGGCGGACCCAGATCACCCCCTCGGGGTCCAGACCGTTGACCGGCTCGTCCAGGATGATGGTCTGAGGATCGCCCAGCAGCGCAGCGGCGATGCCGAGGCGCTGACCCATTCCGAGCGAAAATCCTTTGACCTTCTTCTTCGCGACGTCGCCCAGGCCAGTCATCTCGATGACTTCAAGGACCCGGCTCTTGGGGATGCTGTGCGTCGCTGCCATGGCCAGCAAATGGTTGTAGGCGGTGCGGCTGGTGTGGACGGCCTTGGCGTCCAGCAGGGCACCGATTTCACGCAGCGGTGCCTTGTGCTGGGCGAAAGGCACACCGTTCACGGTCACCGAACCGGAAGTGGGAGCATCCAACCCCATGATCATGCGCATGGTGGTGGACTTGCCGGCGCCGTTCGGGCCAAGGAAGCCCGTCACCCGTCCGGCCTGGACAGTGAAACTGACACCGCCGACGGCGGTCTTCTCGCCGTAGACCTTGGTCAGGCCTTTTGCTTCAATCAAGAACAGTTACCTCTTCATCTGTATTCATGCGCGGGCAAGTGGCTCTCCTGACGGTTGTACGGACGCTAACCCCGCCAACTCATCAAGATCTCGGACCAGGGATGAACCCACACCCTGGGCATTCATCCGAACGGACTGCACCCCCGGACCAATGCCTTCACCTAGTAGCCCGGCACCATGATTTGGTGACGGACCCCAGCGGCCCATTGCGATTGGTGTCACCCGTGTCGGTGGATCCGGGGTTGGCCTGACACGCCGGGCTTGCCTGGCGGGGAGGACTGATCATGAGCGACACCATTGATCCCAGGTCCACTGAGGTGGATCAGCAAGAGTTGACGCAGCAGCTCCTGTCCCGGACCAAGGAACAGGGGTGGAGGTGGTTGGCCCGGGAGGGCTGTTGAACCAGCTGACCAACGACGTTCATCGACGCGATCCACGTCAAAGTCCGTGATGGGCAGGTCACTAACCGGCCCATCTACGTGGCCATTGGCGTCACCATCAGTGGGGAGCGGGAGGTCCTTGGGTAGTGGGCCGGTGATGGCGGGGAAGGAACGACGTTCTGGCTCGCGGCAACGCTCTCTGCGAGATCATTATTGGCGGATTCCGTGAAGTCGAATTCTTGCACTGGGCGTTCCCGGGTCCTGCAAACGCTCAAGTGGAATGCTCGGACGCTTACATGAACTCCCGGCCGACGCCCTGGTGACCCGCCCAATAACAGTCGCCGCAAGGTCCCACGCCCTGAGCCTCAGTCCGCTGAAATTCTTGTGGAGTTCCGCTTGTAATGCGTCATGAATGGCCGACGGCCGGCTAATACTCCCTGACAGCCCACACAGGGCCGGCCTGCAGTGAGCCGGTCCTAGTGGGGTGTTGGGTCCGCACCAGTCTGGGCGCGGACCCGTCACCATCAGGGGCGGAAATTCATGTCTGCCCCAAAGGAAATGCGTCCGACCGCGCCCCCCGGAGCGAGGACGTGTTTGTCCGCGGACTAAGACCGACGGACAGTGCGGTCGTCCACGCCCCCATGTGGGCGGCCGCACTCCCTTCCGGCTTTCGAAAGCCCGCAAGGGGACTGAGTCCATGGCGGCAGACAGCGATCCTCCGTACTTCGCCCGTTCGCAGAGCTCGCCGTAGGGTTGATCTGGCGTGAATGCGATTCCGGGTCGCCAGCAGTCAGCTGCTGCCAGCATTAGGTCGTCGTGTTTCTCAATGTGGTGAAGCTGGGATCCATAAGGGCCGTTCGAGCGACGTGAGTGCACGGAAGACTGCGCCGATTCCAGGCGGAATTTTGAAGCAGTGTGTGCGCTGACGCCCACCTTGATCCTTTGATTCAGAGTCACTGTCAGGAGGGCTCGTTGGTGAGGACTCGCATGCGGTCCTGCTCGCTGTGGCTTGGCAGCTTGATGGCGACCATAACGATAAACCGAGCCCCGGAGTGTTTCCGAACCACACCTACAACTCAACCGTCGGGGGCGAAACTTGGGTTTGTCTGTTTGTGTAAAGCCGGATCCGCTCGCCTGTCGTGGTGGCCCTATGCGGGGGACAGGAGGCTCCGGACCGTTTGGATTTGTTGGGTATGACAGGCGCCGTTGCGGCACCCCCAGCGTGCCGCAACGGCGCGTGTGACTCCTTCAGCAAGGGCCTGCTGCTAGAGCAGATCACCTGCGGAATCAGTGTCAGGACCCGGCCGGTGGAGACCAACGTTCAGCGTGCATGAACGGGCTGGGCCCAGTCGGATATGAATAGCGAGGTACCGTGAAGAAATGACGACGCCTCAGTCTTCCTCGTTCCGGCGTAGCCACCACGCGGAATGGTGCAAGGCGGGGCCGGGATGTCTGAAGCTGAATCAAGGTGCGCTGACTGCCCATGAAGTCGTGCGTGTAAATAACCGCAGGAGCAGATTTCACATCCATGGTCACGTCAGATCAGTGTGAAACGCATTTGACACACATGACCAGGGGGGACATCCACCATGCCAAGTGTAGTTCTATGTGCCATTTGAACCGGGCTTCGCGTCAGGATCAACCCCACTACTTCTTCTTGTTATACGTGGCGCTAAATTAATCGACGCGCGCCCCCTTTCACCATGAAGCGGAGACCAACGCATGCCCAAAACTCGTCCAACGCCAATTTTCCCAATTACCGCGGGTCTAGTGACCGTAGCAGCGGTCCTGACAGGATGTTCTACGGCTCCCCAGCTATCGGCGGCCGCGTCAGCCACGTCAACGCCGCCCGCAGTGTCGACGGCATTCTCCCAATTAGAGAGCCAGTACGATGCCCGGCTGGGCGTGTACGCGGTCGACACCGGGACCGGTAAGACGGTCACATATCGACCGGATGAACGGTTCGCATACGCGTCAACTTCAAAAGCACTACTCGCCAGTGCCATTCTGGTCAAAGCCAGCTCACGAGAGCTCGACCAAGTCATCAAATATAGAAAAGAAGACCTCGTTGCCTACTCACCCATCACCGAGAACCACGTCGAGGAAGGCATACCCCTGCGCGAGGTGATAGCAGCGGCGCTGCAGTACAGCGACAACACCGCGGCGAACCTCATGTTCAAACACCTCGACGGCCCCGCAGGTCTTCAGAAAGCACTCATGGCACTTGGGGACAACACCACCCACGTCGACCGCATCGAACCTGACCTCAACGAAGCCATGCCCGATGACATCCGCGATACCACCACACCCAAAGCTATCGGAACCGACCTCTACAAATATGCCCTCGGCGACAGCCTACCCATGGACAAACAAGAACTCCTGACCACCTGGCTCAAGGGCAATACCACCGGAGCGAAACTCATCAAAGCAGGCGTCCCGGCCGAGTGGACCGTCGGAGACAAAACCGGGGCGGGTAGCTATGGAACCAGAAACGACATCGCGGTCATCTGGCCCGATAAGGGCGAGCCCATCGTTCTCGCGGTCATGTCCAGCAAAACTACAAAAGACGCCAAATACGACGATGCGCTAATCGCCGCTGCGACCCAGGAAGCCATCAAAGAACTGAAATAGCCTACCGTGACCAACAGCAGCAGACGGGGTCGAGCTAGAGAACTCCTCTACCCGAATTCTTGGTACCGAGTGGGCTCTGGAGCGCAACCAACCTGTCGCGTGGTCCAGCGACGGCGCCCAAGGATTCTCCATGCAAGCGGCAGCGCTGAACATCCTCGATGGACCTCTGGCCCCGGCCCAATCACCCGGACCGCCCGACATGCGTTTGGGTCCGTTGCGTAAAGGATGTGTCAGCGAGTCCTTGCCTAGCCAGCTACGGCATGGGACAAGACCAAGCGTTGCGCCGGAGACGCCTGCGTGTAGGCCTGGAAGGCTGCACTGTCCGCCGGGACTCGAACGAGAGACAACCACGACCTCATGACGCCAACCAGCTTGCGTTGGGTCTATCTCCGGCAGCGAGAACAAATAGCAACCCGTGGTCGACGACTTATCTCGAAGAGAATCTGCGCCGCGCCGGCTCCGCGGCGCAAAGGCCGGCATCCGCTGATCCAAGTTACGGACACACGTTTCCCGTGCCAGCGGTGGATCGTCAAGTCAGTCGGCCACGGCAACCACTTGCCTCAAGTGGTAGTTCGCCCCGGAAGAAGCCACGCTAGGGTACCCCTATCATTTTCTTCGTCAAAGCGGGGTCGGGCCAGCGCGATGACGGCTTTGTTGTGGTGTTTGCCTGCAGCGCCTTTGCGATTGGGACGCGCGGAGCGGCTCCTTCACGGCGGCAAATGCGGTGAGGTAGCAGGTATGCGGCACGGTCCGTGCGGCGTCGGTAAGGATGGCGACTCCCGGGCATCGGTTTCAACCAGGCAAAAACCCACCAGAACGCTGGCAGCCTAGGCCCCACCGCCGGCAATGCGCCGATGGTGGGGGCCGACTTCCAGAAATAGGGGCGCAAGGTTCAGAGGGCGGTGGTGGTGTGTTGAAGATAGGCCAGCCGCAGACCTTTCTTGGCTCTGCCGTGGAGTGCGGCGACGGCGTTGG
>NZ_JBHUCD010000036.1:2101-13361 GCF_042786555.1 Paenarthrobacter sp. NPDC056912 | reverse complement strand
GCCCCATGCCAGGCCGGCGCTGCGCGGCCGCCCGGCGACAATGGGCCGCACCGGACGGGCAGGGACCTAACGCCCTCACTTCATATCGTCTAGCCGGTTGACTCGCCCCACCTTTCCTCCACAACCATAGATTTGTTGGGTTTACCCACATAGGGCCACGAACCTCTGCCCTCGTCCGCCGCCAGCCTGAAAGCTGGTGAGTGGAGGTGATGGCCATGAGGGCAAAAGACATACTGGGCCGTGATGGAGAGGCCCTGGCAGCCGATTTCCTGGAGACCCAGGGGATGCGGATCGTTGACCGCAATTGGCGGTGTGCTGACGGTGAAATCGACATCGTGGCGGTAGAGGGCGACACCCTCGTGGTGGCCGAGGTGAAAACCAGGCGAAGCCTGGACTACGGACATCCGTTTGAGGCCGTAGGCGCGGCCAAGCTGGCCCGCCTCCACCGGTTGGCGTCATCGTGGTGCCGCGCGCATGAGGTGAACGCGCCACGAAGACGGGTCGATGTCGTGTCCGTGATAGACAGCGGTGTTGGTGACCCGCAGCTGGAACACCTGCGGGGTGTCGGCTAGATGGGTGTTGGTCGAAGCTACTGTGTCGCCCTGGTGGGCCTCAACGGCTACATCGTGGAGGTGGAGGCCGATATCGGCCAGACGCTCCCGAACTTCGTCATTCTGGGGCTGCCGGACGCCGCCCTCAACGAAGCCAAGGAACGCATCCGGTCCGCTGCCCAGAATTCCGGCATACCCCTTAGCCGGCGGAAGATCACGGCCAACCTGATCCCGGCGTCCCTCCCCAAACGGGGCTCCGGCTTTGACCTCGCGATCACCATGGCGGTGCTTCGTGCAGCGGAGGACATCCGCTCAACCGGTGAGACGGTGTTCATTGCGGAGCTTGGTTTGGACGGAAGGCTGAGGCCGGTCAGGGGTATCCTGCCGGCGGTCATGGCTGCCGTTCAGGCCGGCTATTCGGACGTCGTAGTGGCTGAGGCCAACGCCCCGGAAGCGTCCCTGGTCCCCGGGGCGAACGTTCGCGGTTACAAAACCCTCGCCCGTCTTGCTTTCGACTTCGGGGCGGACCCCAAGGAGCTCGCGCTCGACTACGATCCCCTGTGCGAGGACGTTCCGGATGACGGGGGCGACGCCGCCGTGGTTCCGGACCTCTGCGACGTTTCCGGGCAGGCAGAAGCGCGGCGGGCCTTGGAAGTGGCCGCCGCCGGAGGACATCACATGCTGCTCACGGGGCCGCCCGGTGCAGGCAAGACCATGTTGGCCGAACGGTTGCCGGGGCTGCTCCCTGACTTGGCCGATACCGCTGCCATGGAAGTCACGGCCATCCATTCGCTGGCAGCGGTCCAGTCGAGTGCCGTGCGGTTGGTCCGCAGGCCGCCCTTCGAAAATCCCCACCACAGTGCCACTGCGGCGGCCATCATCGGCGGCGGCTCCGGACTGCCCAGGCCGGGTGCTGCCTCGAGGGCGCACCGTGGCGTTCTGTTTCTTGACGAAGCGCCCGAATACGAGCGCCGCGTGCTGGATGCCCTCCGCCAACCCCTGGAAAGCGGAGAGTTGGTCATTCACAGGTCCGCGGGGACGGCCGCGTATCCGGCCCGGTTCCAGCTCGTTTTAGCTGCCAACCCGTGCCCATGCGGCAAGGCGTCAGGAAAGGGCATGGATTGCACCTGCACTGCGATGATGCGGCGGCGATACTTCGGACGGATGTCAGGGCCCCTGCTGGATCGGGTGGACATTCAACTTCAAGTGGAGCGCGTGTCTTTGGCCGATTTTGGCCAAGCCGGAGGGGAAGAAGATACGCGGACCGTGGCAACGAGGGTATTGGCTGCAAGGCACCGGCAACTCGAGCGACTGGCGAACCTAGGGCTGGAAACCAATTCGCAGGTACCGGGACGGACGCTGAGGGGGGAATTGAAGTTGCCTTCCGGCACAACCCGGATTCTGGATACCGCATTGGAACGTGGCGCACTCACGGCACGGGGCTACGATCGCGTACTCCGGCTCGCATGGACCTTGGCTGATTTGGGGCACAGCAAAATGCCGGATTCCGACCACATCGGCCAAGCGCTCGGCCTCCGTCACACTGCGGCCGCAGCGTGACAACCACCACCATGAAAGGAAAAGCAGGAGTGGCCGTATTGGGGACGCAGGACAAAGAACGTATTGCACGGGCTGCGCTGGCGCGGCTTATGGAACCGCAGGATTCCGTGGGCCTGGCCCTGGTCCAAGCCGCAGGGGCGGTGGACGCTTTGGGTATCGCAACAGGAGAACTGGCTCCAAGCGCCAACCTGGAGCGCGAAATTTCCACTTTGCTTAGCGATGCGGGCGGTCCGGCGTCGTGGACCGGGCTCACCGAGAGCCAACGGCGATGGGCACCACGAGTTCCCGATCTCGCGCCGGACCGGGACCTGGAGACCATGCGACGCTTGGGCGGACGGCTGATCGTCCCAGGGGATGATCTGTGGCCCGGGCAGTTGGCGGACCTCGGCCTCCAGGAACCCTTGTGCCTTTGGTGGCGCGGACATGAGCACCCCTTGCCGGCAGCCAGGCAAAGCATTGCCTTGGTTGGTTCGAGGGACAGCACGAGTTACGGAGCATCCGTGACGGGAGACTTTGCCTATGGACTGGCGCAGCGCGGTTATACGGTGGTGTCCGGGGGTGCCTATGGAATCGATGCCCACGCCCACCGTGGTGCCCTTAACGGCGGAGCGGCAACCATACCCACCATTGCGGTCATGGCGGGGGGAGTAGACCGTTATTACCCGTCCGGGAACGAGGATCTCCTGCGCGCAGTCTCCACCCAGGGGGCCGTCATCTCGGAAGTGCCGCCGGGATCTGCGCCAACGCGGTATCGATTCCTCCAACGAAACAGGATCATCGCGGCCCTCGCTTCCGTCACGGTGGTAGTGGAAGCGCGCTGGAGGTCGGGCGCACTCAATACGGCACATCACGCAGAATCCATTGGCAGGGTTGTAGCCACAGTCCCGGGGTCCGTGCACAGTGCCAATTCGGCAGGCTGCCACAGACTCCTGAGGGATGGCGGAGCCGTCTGCGTGACCGACGTTGGCGAGATTGCTGAGCTTGCCGGGAGTTCGGGGGAAACCAGCGTTGAGAGCCGCGAGACCGGGACGGCGGCGGTCCACGATGGACTGTCCTTGGAGGACCTCATACTCCTGGATGCTTTGCCGCTTCGCTCCGGCAGTTCGGTGGAGAAATTGTCGGTAGTTGCCGGGTTAAGTCCGGACACTGTGCGCGCTGGCCTTGGCCGCCTTGGATTGCTGGGCCTTGCACTTTCCGAGAGGGGGGCCTGGAAGCGGAGCAAGAACGCCCAGGGGCGCTGACGCAACAGCATGTTGAAGTGCACACTTGGTGCCGGCGGGTGGCACAGTTGAAGGGTGGACGGACAAACATTGCCAGTATCCCTTCAACGTGCGGTCGACGGGTTCCGGCGTTACCTGGAGGGTGAGCGGGCGCGATCCGCGCATACAGTCCGAGCCTATGTGGCCGATGTTGAAAGCCTCCTTGGATTTGCCGTGCAGGAAGGACTCCAGGAGCTCGGATCGCTCGAACTCGGTTCGCTCAGGCGCTGGCTTGGTGCGCAAAGCGAAGCAGGAATGGCCCGGGCCACGCTCGCGCGACGGGCAGCGACTGCGAGGTCGTTCACGGGCTGGGCTTTGCGGGAGGAGCTCATAGACGTAGATCCGGCGGTCCGGCTCCGCGCACCCAAGCGCGAGAAGACGCTGCCCGGGGTTCTCCAACAGCAACAGGTCACCCGGATGGTAAGGGATCTGGACACTGCGGCCGCGGACGGCGGTCCTATGGCCGTCCGCGACCGGGCCATGGTTGAACTGCTGTACGCCACCGGTGTCCGCGTTGGGGAATTGGCCGGCCTGGACATCGACGACCTCGATCCCGATCGCCGGACACTCCGTGTGATCGGCAAGGGAAACAAAGAGCGAACGGTGCCTTTCGGCGTTCCGGCAGCTGTCGCCGTGGACGACTGGCTTAGGCGGGGCCGTCCGGCTGTTTCGACATCCACCAGCGGACCGGCGCTGTTCCTTGGCCTGCGGGGCAACCGGGTTGATCCACGCCAGATCCGTGCAGTGGTGAATGAACTCTTGCAGGCTCTGGGGGACACCTCGGCAACTGGCCCCCATGCGCTGAGACACAGCGCCGCCACACACTTGCTGGACGGTGGCGCAGATTTGCGCGCCGTTCAGGAGATACTCGGCCACAGCAGTCTGGCCACCACGCAGATATATACACACGTCTCAGTGGAAAGGCTAAGGACGAGCTACAAGCAGGCGCATCCCCGGGCTTGAAGATGACGCCCTACTAGCTGCACTGGCGGAAACCGGCAGCGTACGGCAAAATGAAAGCACCACGGGGGAACCTTCAATTTACGGTTGAGGGTTCTATCTGTGCCAATATCATCAGTAGGAATCCAGACAATTGAATAGCTTGTCAGGCCCGGGGTAGTTCCGCGGCATCCGGCAGCAACAGCTAAACATCCAGGCGAGGTCGTTGGGGAAGACGTACCTACAGCTATGGAGGATGGAATGTCTGTTGCAACAACCCGCGGTGTCCTGTTCGTGCACTCGGCCCCGACGGCGCTTTGCCCGCATGTCGAGTGGGCCATTGGATCGGTCGTTGACAAACGAACCGATCTTGAGTGGACCCCTCAACCTGCCGCGCCCGGAATGTTCCGGGCGGAGTTGTCCTGGACGGGGACACCCGGCACCGGTGCGCAATTAGCCTCCGCACTGCGGGGCTGGGCGCACTTGCGTTACGAGGTCACCGAAGAACCGAGCCAAGGCGTGGACGGAGCACGGTGGTCGCACACGCCGGAGCTTGGTATCTTCCATGCGGTCACCGATGTGCACGGCAACATCATGGTCACCGAAGACCGGATCCGCTATGCCTACGAGTCCGGCGCCGGTGATCCTTCCGCGGTCTACCACGAGCTGTCATTGGCCCTTGGCGAAGCATGGGACGAAGAACTGGAGCCGTTCCGCCACGCAGCCGAAGGCGCCCCGGTGCGCTGGCTGCACCAGGTCGGCTAGCAGCTTCACTTCACCAAACACCCCATAGCAATGAAGAGGGCCCCACCTTTTGGTGGGGCCCTCTTCATGTCTCTATGAGACGGCTGTAGAAGCCGGAATTAGACGTTCCGGACGGCGATGACGGCGTTGTGGCCGCCAAAGCCGAATGAGTTGCTCAGCGCGACGATGTCACCGGCGGGCAGGTCCCGGGCCGAGGTGACGACGTCGAGGGGGATCTCCGGATCCTGGTTCTCGAGGTTAATCGTGACTGGAGCCTTGCGCTCGTAGACGGCCAGTACAGTGAGTACGGCCTCAACGGCCCCTGAAGCCCCCAGAAGGTGGCCCATTTGGGACTTGGTGGCAGATACTGCCACATTGTCCACGTGGGTCCCCAGAGCGGCACGGAGGGCCGTGTACTCCGGCTTGTCACCCACCGGTGTAGAGGTAGCGTGTGCGTTGACGTGGACTACGTCCTCGGCTTGGATCCGACCATCGAACATAGCGGCCTTGAGCGCTCGGGTGGCGCCCAGGCCCTCGGGATCAGGCGCTGTGATGTGGTAGGCATCCGCGGTCACGGATGTTCCAGCGAGCTCGGCGTAGATGCGAGCCCCACGGGCGATGGCGTGTTCCTCGGCCTCAAGAACCAGTGCGCCGGCACCTTCACCCATGACAAAACCATCGCGGTCGATGTCATAGGGGCGGGAGGCGCGCTCTGGCTCGTCGTTCCTGCGCGAAAGAGCCTGCATGGACGAGAAAGCGGCCAGGGGCATGGGGTGGATGGCTGCCTCGGCGCCACCGCACACCACGACGTCTGCCTTGCCCGAACGGATGAGGTCCAGGCCGAGGTGCATGGCTTCGGTGCCGGATGCGCACGCAGAAACGGGAGTGTGTGCGCCAGCGCGGGCGCCAAGGTCGAGGCTGACCGCGGCTGCAACGCCGTTGGGCATGAGCATGGGAACGGTCATGGGGAGGACACGGCGGGGTCCCTTGTCGCGGAGGGTGTCCCAGGCATCCAGGAGGGTCCAGACGCCGCCGATGCCGGTGGCGAATGCTACTGCCAGCCGGTCGTGGTCGATGTCCTCAATTCCGGAGTCTGCCCAGGCTTCGCGGGCAGCGATGACGCCAAACTGGGTGGAGGGATCCATGCGTTTGGCCTCAACGCGGCTCAGGACCTCCAGGGCCGGAGTCGAGCACCGTGCCGCAAAATGGACGGGGAGGTCGTACTTCGCCACCCAGTCATCACCGAGCGTACGGGCGCCGGACACCCCTTTCAGCGCGTTCTGCCACATTGTGGGTACGTCGCCGCCGATGGGAGTGGTGGCCCCCAGACCGGTTATGACTACTTTGCGTGCCATGCGATCACTCTCTGTCGGATCAGCCGTCCCGACTGCAAAGAGTGCAGGGGAGGCAAGAAAAACTCTGGGCGTTACTGCGGCTGTGCCGGGCTCAGGAAGAAGTAACCCGGCCCGGCACAGCGTGTGTCAGGACTAGGCCTGTGCGTTGGCGATGAAGCTCACGGCGTCGCCGACGGTCTTGAGGTTCTTGACCTCTTCGTCGGGGATGCGAACGCCGAACTTCTCTTCGGCATTGACCACGATGGTCATCATGGAGATGGAGTCGATGTCCAGGTCCTCGGTGAAGGACTTGTCCAGCTCGACAGCTTCGGTGGCGAGGCCGGTTTCTTCGTTGACGATTTCAGCCAGGCCGGCCAGGATTTCTTCGTTGCTAGCCATTGTTGGCTCCTTTTCTTGTTGTGCCGGCTGCTGCCGGAAAGGGGGCAAACCGCGGTTACGGTTTGGTTCTGTAAGTCGTATTCAGTTGGTGTGAGTCTGCAGTGCAGGTTCGGATCTACGGCAGGACAACTACCTGCGCGCCGAACACCAATCCGGCGCCGAAGCCGATCTGCAGGGCAAGGCCACCGCTCAGCTCAGGGTTTTCCTGGAGGAGTCGGTGCGTTGCCAGCGGGATGGATGCCGCGGAGGTGTTGCCCGCCTGGGCGATGTCGCGGCCGATGACAACGGATTCGGGAAGCTTGAGCTTCTTGACCATCTCGTCAATGATGCGCATGTTCGCCTGGTGGGGAACGAACGCTGCGAGGTCGCTTGCTTCGATGCCAGCGGCATCGAGAGCCTGCTGAGCCACCTTTGCCATTTCCCAGACTGCCCAGCGGAACACGGTCTGGCCGTCCTGCCGCAGGGTGGGCCAGACGTCCTGGGTTGCCGAAAGGATAGCGGGGTCGTCAATTTCATCGGAGTGGCGTGCCGATTCGCCCAGCTTCTTGACGTCCTCCAAGGAGTGCGTCATGCCAATGGCATCCCACTTGCTGCCATCCGATCCCCAGACCGAGGGACCGATGCCAGGAGTGTCGGACGGGCCAACCACCACAGCGCCGGCGCCGTCGCCCAGCAGGAAGGAGATGGTGCGTTCGTGATTGTCGATGACGTCCGAAAGCTTCTCGGCACCAACCACCAGGACGTATTCGGCCGCGCCCGAGCGGACCAAGGCATCGGCTTGGGCTACTCCATAGCAGTACCCGGCACAGGCAGCCGAGATATCGAAGGCGGGTGCCGGCGTCGCGCCCAAACGCTCGGTGAGCGCAGCGGCGGCGGATGGAGTGGCGTAAGGGTGCGTCACGGTGGACACAATGACCGCTCCCAGCTGGGACGGTTCGATTCCGGCCTGCTGGAGGGCTTCGCGTGCTGCGCCTTCGGCCATGTCGATGACGCTGACGTCGGAGGCGGCGCGGTGGCGCGTGATGATCCCGGTGCGCTGGCGAATCCACTCATCGGATGAGTCGATCCATTGGCAGACGTCGTCGTTGGTGACGATGACGTCCGGGCGGTAGGCGCCGATGCCCATGATGCGGGCGTTCTCGTTGACTTGCGCTTTCTTGAGTACGGGGGTGCTCATGCCTGTCCCTCCAGTTCTGCGAAGAGTGCCAGTGCCGCGGACAGATCGTCCGGGGTTTTGACAGCAACGGTCTTGACGCCCGGCATGCCGCGCTTGGCCAGGCCGGCGAGGGTGCCCGCGGGGGCAAGTTCAATGACGCCTGTGACACCGCGCTCCACGAGTGTCTCCATGCACTGGTCCCAGCGGACGGGGCGGGACACCTGGGCGATCAGGCTTTCGACGGCGGCGGTTCCTGCCGTCACTTCCTTGCCGTCGTAGTTGGACAGCAGGGGGACGGTGGGCTGCTGGGGCGACAGCGTCGGCTTGAGGGCTTCGAGTGCGCTCACGGCCGGTGCCATGTGTGAGGTGTGGAAAGCGCCTGCAACCTTGAGGGGAATGACGCGCGCCTTGGCGGGCGGATTCTCAGCCAGGGCCTTGAGCTGCTCGAAAGTTCCCGCGGCAACCGTCTGGCCAGCGCCGTTGACGTTGGCCGGCGTGGCACCGGAAGCTTCAATGGCTGCCAAGACCTCGGCAGGGTCGCCGCCCACCACGGCGCTCATGCCGGTGGGGGTTACTGCAGCCGCTGCTGCCATGCTGTTGGCCCGCTCGCGAACAAAGGTCATGGCTTCGGACTCGGTAAGGACGCCAGCCAGCGCTGAGGCCGTGATTTCGCCTACGGAGTGCCCGGCGAGGATCACGGGAAGTGTGTTGAGCTCGACGTCGAACAAGGACTTGGCGGCCACGAGGCCTGCAGCGACGATCAGGGGCTGCGCTACCGCAGTGTCCTTGATGGTCTCTTCATCCGAGGTGGTGCCGTGGGCCTTGAGGTCAATGCCTGCGATCTCGCTCAGGGCGGCCAATTGGCCTTCGACGGAGGGGAGTTCCAGCCAAGGGGCCAAAAATCCGGGGGTCTGGGAGCCCTGTCCAGGGCAGACGATTGCAAGCACGTATCCAGCTTTCCAAATTGCCACGTGATCCACTGGTGTTTTGGTACACCAAGCTCACTGGGTCAGTTTGTAGGAAGTCTACAACGGTTCGGTTCTATGAACGCGACGCATGACGTTCAGGAGCGGCCTTCGGCTGGGCCGAAAGGCGGCCAACAACCAGTGCCGTTTGCAGCACAAACGCCTCCCGTGGAAGGAGTGGATCCCAGCCCGTCACATCGCAAACACGCTTCAAACGGTAGCGCACAGTGTTCGCGTGGACGAACAGTTCACGCGCAGTGGCTTCCAGCGAATGCCCCAGCTCAAGATAGGTCCCGAGCGTCTCCACCAAGCCATTCGAAGCCGCCAAAAGCGGGCGGTAGATATTCTTGATAAGTGACCTCCGGGCGGCATCGTCGCCCGAAACGACGCGTTCGGGAAGCAAATCGTCGGCCGCGACGGGACGGGGTGCCGACGGCCACGCCTTGGCCGCGGTGAGTCCTGCGAATGCGGCTTGGGCGGAACTGCTCGCCTCCAGCAGCGACCCCGCTTCAGGGCCGTAAACCACGGCGCCCGGGGCGAAAAGCTCGCTGAGCTTGACGTAGGCAGTGTCCCTGTCCTGTACGCCGCCAAGGATCAGGATGAGCCGGTCACCTTGGATCCCCACCAGCGCATCTTCGGCGAAGCGGCCGGCCGTCCGGCGCAGTTCACTGACGTAGCTGGCGCTGGGTTCCGACGGCGAATTGCCCACCATTACGGTAAAGCGCTCTTGGGCTTTCCATCCGAGGGCGGCGATTCTTGACCGCAGGGCATCAGTGTTTTCCCCGCGCAGGATTGCGTCCACTATCAGTGCCTCGAGGCGCGTGTCCCAGGAACCCCGGGATTCCGCAGCGCGCGCATAGACGTCAGCGGCCGCGAATGCGACTTCACGCGAATACCGCAAGACGGCCTCACGCAAGGACGGTTGGTCAGATTCCGGAGCGATCACCGGAACCTGGTCCTCTACAACTTCCACCACTATCCGGATGAGCTGCAGTGCCTTCTGCAAGCTGATGGACCGCGTCAGTTCGGTGGGGGCGTTGCCAAAGACGTCCGTGAGGATCCACGACGGCGAACTGGGCCGTTCGTACCACGTCACAAAGGCAGCGATTCCGTTCTGGGCCACCAAGCCCAGTGCGGAGCGCTCGTCGGAGCTCAGGCGACCGTACCAGGGCAGGGACTTCTCCAGTTGCCGCATGGTGCTGGTGGACAGCTGCCCCACGTTGGCGCGTAGCTGCCGCAGGGTTTCGGCCTTTTCCGGTGACAATGCCTGGGCGGCTGCTTTGCGCTTGGTTGTGGTTTTGCTTGGCTCTGCCATGGAATGAGCATACGGCCCATCCCGGACAAGCTCCATTTGTGCGAAGGCTACAACTGACGTTGTTGCGGGTCACGTCCCGCGGAATCGCATCGAAGGGTGTTAAACAGCGACGGCGGCCCTCACCTTCCGGTGCGGGCCGCCGTCGCGGTTGTTGCTGTTGCTGTGGAGTTCCTCCAGCAAACGGTTAGGCGTCGCCGCCTGCTCCGCCGGTGGTGCCGGCATTCACATCCAGGAGCCGGTACTTCTCGATGGCCTTCTCCAGCGCACCTTCTTCAACTTCTCCCTTGGCGGCGAGGAGTTGGAGGGTTTTGGCGACGATGGAGTGGGTGTCGTTTTTGAAGTAGCGGCGGGCGGCTTGGCGGGTGTCGGAGAAGCCGAAGCCGTCTGCTCCGAGGGAGGCGAAGTCGTTGGGGATGAATTGGCGGATTTGGTCGGGGACGGCTTTCATGTAGTCGGAGACGGCGATGACTGGTCCGGTGGTGCCGGCGAGTTGTTCGGTGATGAACGGGGTGCGGGCGGGTTGGCCGGGGTTGAGGAAGGCGTGTTCTTCGGCGGCGAGTCCGTCGCGTCGGAGTTCGTTCCAGGAGGTCACGGAGAAGACGTCGGCGGCGACTCCCCAGTCGTCGTTGAGGATTCTTTGGGCTTCGAGGGCCCAGGGGACGGAGACGCCGGAGGCGAGGATGTTCGCGGTGGGGCGGTTGGTCTCTCCTGCGGGGGCTCCGGCGAGGTGGTAGATGCCGTTGAGGAGCCCGTTGATGTCGAGGTTCTCGGGTTCGGCGGGTTGGGTGATGGGTTCGTTGTAGACGGTGAGGTAGTACATCACGTTGGGTTCGGTACTGTCTGGTCCGTACATTTGTTCGAGGCCGTGGCGGATGATGTGGCCGATTTCGTAGCCGTAGGCGGGGTCGTAGGTGCGGACGGCGGGGTTGGTGGAGGCCAGGACGGGGGAGTGTCCGTCGGCGTGTTGGAGTCCTTCGCCGGTGAGGGTGGTCCGTCCTGCGGTGGCGCCGATGATGAAGCCGCGGGTCATTTGGTCCG
>NZ_JBHUCD010000036.1:0-2001 GCF_042786555.1 Paenarthrobacter sp. NPDC056912 | reverse complement strand
GGGGGAGTGTCCGTCGGCGTGTTGGAGTCCTTCGCCGGTGAGGGTGGTCCGTCCTGCGGTGGCGCCGATGATGAAGCCGCGGGTCATTTGGTCCGCGGCGGCCCAGAAGGAATCTCCGGTGCGTTGGAAGCCGAACATGGAGTAGAACACGTAGATCGGGACCAGGGGTTCGCCGTGGGTGGCGTACGCGGTGCCGGCGGCGGTGAAGGCTGCGACGGCGCCGGCTTCGTTGATGCCGGGGTGGATGAGTTGGCCGGCGGGGGATTCTTTGTAGGCCAGGACGAGGTCGCGGTCCACGGAGAGGTAGTTCTGGCCTTTGGGGTTGTAGATTTTCGCGGTCGGGAAGAACGCGTCCATGCCGAAGGTCCGGGATTCGTCCGGGACCACGGGCACGAACCGGGTGCCGAAGTTTTTGTCCCGCATGAGGTCTTTGAGGAGCCTGACGAAGGCCATGGTGGTCGCGGCTTGTTGTTTCCCGGATCCGCGTTTGGCGACGTCGTAGGACTTGGCCTCGGGCAGGGTCACGGCGGTGTGTTGGCGGCGGCGTTCGGGCACGAACCCGCCGAGTTCGGCCCGGCGTTCCATCAGGTATTTGATTTCCGGGGCGTCCATGCCGGGGTGGTAGTACGGGGGCCGGTAGAGGTCCGCGTCGAGCTGGTCATCGGTGATGGGGATGCGCAGGTGGTCACGGAAGGCTTTGAGGTCTTCCATGGTGAGCTTCTTCATCTGGTGGGTGGCGTTGCGGCCCTCGAAGTGCGGGCCCAGGCCGTAGCCCTTGACCGTTTTGGCCAGGATCACGGTGGGTTTGCCCTTGAACTCGGTCGCTGCCTTGTACGCGGCGTAGACCTTGCGGTAGTCGTGTCCGCCGCGCTTGAGGCCCCAGATCTGCTCGTCGGTCAGGTCCGCGACCATGTCTTTGGTCTGCGGGGACTTGCCGAAGAAGTGTTCCCGGACGAACCCGCCGGATTCGGCTTTGTAGGTCTGGTAGTCCCCGTCGGGGGTTTCGTTCATGATCTGGACCAGGGAACCGTCGGGGTCGTTCTCGAGCAGGGAGTCCCATTCCCGGCCCCAGACGACCTTGATCACGTTCCAGCCCGCGCCGCGGAAGAACGCTTCGAGTTCCTGCATGATCTTGCCGTTACCGCGGACCGGGCCGTCCAGGCGCTGGAGGTTGCAGTTGATCACGAAGTTCAGGTTGTCCAGGTTCTCGTTCGCGGCGAGCTGGAGCAGGCCACGGGACTCGGGCTCGTCCATTTCCCCGTCGCCGAGGAACGCCCAGACCTGCTGGTCCGTGGTGTCCTTGATCCCGCGGTTGTGCAGGTACCGGTTGGACTGGGCCTGGTAGATCGCGTTCATCGGCCCGATGCCCATGGACACGGTGGGGAATTCCCAGAAGTCCGGCATCAGGCGCGGATGCGGGTACGAGGACAGGGCATGGCCTTCCTTGGACTTTTCCTGACGGAACCCGTCCAAATCCTCCTCGGTCAGCCGGCCTTCCATGAACGCCCTCGCGTACATGCCCGGGGACGCGTGGCCCTGGAAGAACACCTGGTCCCCGCCCGAGGGGTGGTCCTTGCCGCGGAAGAAGTGGTTGAACCCCACCTCGTACAAGGTCGCGGCCCCGGCATAGGTCGAGATATGCCCGCCGACACCAATATCGGAACGCTGCGCACGGTGGACCATGACCGCGGCGTTCCACCGCATGTACGCCCGGTACCGGCGCTCGAATTCCTCGTTCCCCGGGAACTCTGCTTCCTGGTCCACCGGGATCGTGTTCACATAATCAGTGGTCGTCACCATCGGCACACCCACCGACCGGGCACCAGCACGCTGCAACAACGAACGCATAATGTACTGGGCACGCTCTGTACCCTGCTCCGCGATCAACGCATCAAGGGACTCAATCCACTCCGCGGTCTCTTCCGGATCACGATCAGGCAGCTGGGCAGTCAACCCGCTGAGGATGTGTGAGGTCTCTTCTCCTGCAGCCACGTCCAACCT
>NZ_JBHUCD010000035.1:0-19266 GCF_042786555.1 Paenarthrobacter sp. NPDC056912 | reverse complement strand
GCCCGGGACATTGTCCCGGGCCGCTGCCGTTAACTGCTGGTTGGCATCGCAATTCCACCGCACCTCTTGAAGATGATCCCAGGACAAAATTACGGTTTGATAAATTGTGGCTATTTCTGCGTCACGAATTCGGGAGAATTGTTTTCCAAGAACTGCTTTGCATTAAATGGGCCCATCTGATTGACTCGGCAAGGCACAATTCTGTCTCAGCGTAGAGTCCTTTACCTGGACGGTTCCCGGCACAGCGCCTCCCTCTAACCTCGAACGCAATACTGCGAACTAGGAGCCCTTTTTGGACCTGTTACTTCATGCTGATGATATTCACGCGTCTTATGATCAACGGCGCATTCTCAAAGGCGTCAGGTTTTCTTTGCATCGCGGCGAGATTCTGGGCTTGATTGGAACCAATGGCGCCGGCAAGACCACTCTCATGGGTGTGCTGTCCGGACGGCACAAGCACGACGGCGGGCGGATCATGTTGGCGGGTGAAAAGTACGTGCCCGACTCCATGGAGGAAGCACAGGCCTGCGGCGTAGGACTCATTCCACAGAACTTCCGGCTCGACCCCGAACTGACCGTTGCCGAAGCTATCTTTCGTGGGACTTTCCAAGCAGGCAAGCCCCACGACGAACTCCGTGGCCAGGCCCTCAAATTGATCCGGGACATCGGCGTCACCATGGATCCCGACGTGAAAGTCGGCACGCTGATTCGCGCAGAGCAAACTCTCGTGGAAGTTCTGCGAATGGTTGCCGAGGAAGCCCAGCTCGTGATTATGGACGAGGTGGCAGCGTCGTTGCCGGATCACGAGGTCGCAGTCCTGCACCAGGTCCTGCGGATGCTGATCCGACAGAGGAGGGCGATCATCTACATCACCCACCGCTTGGATGAAGTCCGATCGATTGCCCACCGTATCGCGGTCTTGAGAGACGGTGCAGTGCACAGGATTCTGGAGGCTGGCCAGACTGACGTCGACGAGCTAGCTTTCCTCCTGTTGCAGGAGAAGCTGGAAGACAACGCCAGGCCCGCCCATCCTGCAGCTGGTGATGAGGCCTTGCGGGTGGTTGGCCTCAGTGTGGAAGAACATGTTCAGGATGTGACTTTCACTGTGGCCAAGGGTGAGATCTTCGGGTTAGTGGGAACTCACCGCTCAGGCGTGTACCAGTTGATAGAAGCCCTGGCGGGTATTCATCCGAGCACCTCGGGGGAGATCTTCATGCAGGGCAAGCCGGTTCAGGTGCGGGGCCCACTGGATGCCCAGCGCTTGAAGATCGGATACTTGTCGGACACGGACGACAACCTCGAGTCCGGAGCCAGCATTGTGGAAGGTCTTCAGCACACTGCCAACGCGAATGAGGCCAGCCTGGAGAACGAGATCTCCCGGCTTCGTGGCGTGATTGAACTCGTCCGCCGCATGCGTATCAACACGACGAACATTCATGGAACTGTCACCACCCTGTCCGGAGGCGACAGACAGAAAGTGCAGCTGGCAAAGTGGATGACCTCCGACTGTGATGTGTTGATCCTCAGCCATCCCAGCCGCGGCATTGACATCGGGGCCAAGGAGATCGTTTACAGGATGCTCCATGAGCTCAGCCGGACCGGGGTCGCGATCATCCTCGTGTCGTCCGATTTGTCGGAACTTGTCAGCTGGTGCCATCGAATCGGCGTGATGCGTGACGGTGAACTTGTCACCATTGAGGCGAACGCCAATACCAATGAGGACGTCCTGGTGCACCATATGCTGGGTGCGAAGTTTGGCTCCGGAAGCGGTCAGGCGCGCCGGGTGAAGGGCTGACACGTCTCCTGCCCTCCTTCCGGAGGACAAAAAAGGGGCGGCCGCGCCTGACGCGTACCGCCCCTTTGGGTTCCCGCGGAGACTAGATGGTGATTCCCTTGGCGAGGTTGCTGAGCTTGTGCCGTGCCAACGCAAGGTTTGCATAGGTGCGGTCCAGGACAAGGTAGACGAACAGACCCTTGGATCCATCCGAATTCAAGACATTGATCAGGTGGTACTGGGAACCCAAGGTGATGAGGATATCTTCGATGTCGCTATCCAGGCTCAGGTCAGCCATGGTCCGCAGCTTGGAACTCACCACATTTGAGTTGCCGGCAGCGGCGACGCCGAGGTCGAAGCCAGGGCTTCCGCCCTGGGCCAAAGCCATTCCGCTGGTGTAGTCGACGATCGCAGCACCTGTTGCGCCTTCGATGGACAGCAGTTGCTTTACAGATTCATCAAGCGAGCTCATAGTGAATTCTTCCTGTTCTTGTTCGTCATCAACCGTATCCATGAAGCGGGCGGCCAAGATTTCGTGAAGTGGGGTCGGACGTTCCTCGGGGTGGGCCTGGCTGTCTTCATCCAGCTCAAATTCCGCCGGGCGTTTCCACCATTTCCACGTTCGATGCGAACTGTTCAATCCCTGACCCTGCACTTCCATCAAGCCGGATTACCGCTGGCTTCACGGTTACCTTTGTAGAGTTTGTAATTCTACACATTAAGAATCATCCCGGCCAACGAATTACCCCGTCACGCGAAGGCAATGCTTGAGATCCAAGAATTGATGCTTTTGAAAGCTCTTCCAATGATGACAATTCGATTAAAAGTTTCGAATTTCGCGTCACGAAAATTCCCTGAGTGTTTCACTGCATCCACTTCAGTGGTGGAATCGGGCTCACCGCAGGAGAATTCAGACGTTCGCTATGTGCCGTACGGCGTCAAGGTAGGGCATGGTGATCACGGCATCAGCAACGGCGCGGACGGCGGGCTTGGCGTTGAACGCAACACCAATACCGGCTGCGCCAAGCATGTCCAGGTCGTTGGCTCCATCACCCACGGCAATGGTGTGTTCCAGGCTGATGCCTTCAGCGGCCGCCCACTGACGTAGGTACTTTTCTTTGGCTGCCCGGTCAATAACAGCGCCCAGAACCTTGCCCGTCAACGCGCCGTCGACAATTTCCAGCTCGTTGGCAATCCAGTAGTCCAAGCCAAGTTCCCCGGCGATAGGCCCGAGGATCTGGTTGAAGCCCCCGGAAACTACTGCCACAACGTGCCCGGCTTCCTTGAACGCCGCTACCAGCTCTTCCGCGCCAAGACTGAGGCGCACTTCGTTGCGGACGGAATCGACGACGGCGGCAGGCAATCCGGCAAGGACGGCCACACGGGCGTGGAGGCTCTGGGCAAAGTCGAGCTCGCCACGCATGGCTGCCTCAGTAACAGCAGCAACTTCTTCGCGCTTGCCCGCGTGGGCGGCCAGCAGCTCGATGACTTCCTGCTGGATCAGCGTTGAATCAACATCCATGATGAGGAGTTTCCGGGGGGCTTCACGCAAGGCGGCAGGGACAATCGCCGTGTCGGTTCCTTCGCCGGTAGCCTCCGAAAGGTGCCGGCGGAGCCCGGAAAGGTCCGAGGCAGTCGCCGCGTCGACCGAGAGCGCCGCTGTGTGAACTCCAAACCGGTCATCTCCCGACTGTGATTCCGACAACACTGAAGCGCCGGCATCAGCGAGCAGCTTCCGCACATTCTCGAGCGATTCAGGGGACAAATTCACGCCATAGCTGACCGCAGCCAAGTTCGAAGTCATGGCCTCAATCCTACTGAGACTGCTGCGGCCACCCGAATTCGTTTCGCGACACCATGACGGCTTGGTTGCCGGTTATCAGTCATATGGATTTTTGTCCTAGTGTCTACTGCTATGAGTGATGTTCTGGAATTGGCTTCCGTCAGCGTTGTCCGAGGCAAGAAGACCCTGCTGGACAAGGTTGACTGGCAGGTCAATGAAGGCGAACGCTGGGTCATCCTTGGACCCAACGGTGCCGGCAAGACCACCCTCCTCCAGATCGCCGCAGCGCGGCTGCATCCCAGCAGCGGAAAAGCCGGGATCCTCGATGAGACTTTGGGCCGCGTCGACGTCTTTGAACTCCGCCCCCGGATTGGCCTTTCCTCGGCTGCACTCGCGACCCAGATCCCTGAACACGAGAACGTCCTCAACGTTGTGGTCACCGCTGCCTACGGCGTTACTGGCCGATGGCGCGAAGGCTACGAGCGCGACGACGAACGCCGCGCCTTTGGCCTGCTGAACGACTGGGGGATGGGACCCCTGCTGAACCGTACGTTCGCCACCTTGTCCGAGGGGGAGCGCAAACGCGTCCAGATCGCCCGCGCCCTCATGACCGATCCTGAGCTGCTGCTCTTGGACGAGCCTGCCGCCGGGCTCGACCTCGGGGGCCGCGAGGAACTGGTCCACAAACTTGGCGATCTCGCCCGGGATGAAGCGTCCCCTGCCATGGTGCTCGTGACGCACCACCTCGAAGAGGTCCCTCCGGGATTCACCCACGCCATGCTGCTTCGCGACGGTGGCGTGGTTGCCGCCGGCCCTATCAAGGAAGTCCTCACGGACGAGCACCTCAGCAACACCTTCGGGCTTGCCCTGGCCGTCACGGAAAATGCCGGGCGATACACAGCCACGGCCCGGCGCTAGAGCGGGTCGGAAAGTCAACAATGGAGATCCTTAGCAGCATCCTTGTCTTTTTCGCGGGCTTGTGGGCCGGCACTATCAACGCGGTGGTCGGCTCCGGCACGTTGGTGACTTTCCCCGTGCTCATCGCTATTGGCATCACTCCCGTGGTGGCGTCCATGAGCAACGCCATGGGACTCGTCGCAGGAACAGCGGCCGGCGCCTGGGGTTATCGCCGTGAAGTGGCCGGCAGGGGTCGGCAGCTCATGAAGCTGCTTCCCGCCTCTTTGCTGGGCGGCATCACCGGCGCGTGGCTGCTGCTGCACCTGCCCGAGAAAGTCTTCCACTACGTTGCGCCGGTCCTGTTGGTGCTTGCGCTGCTCATGGTGCTGTTCCAGCCCAAGATGCAGGCGTGGGTCAAGAACAGGGAACAGAACCCCGAGCACGCCATCCGCGACCGAAGCCATGGACTCCTCCTGGTGGTACTCGTCTACCTCGCCGGGGTCTACGGCGGCTATTTCGTGGCGGCCCAGGGCATCCTGCTGGTGGGCATCCTTGGGGTGTTCTTGAGCGGAACCATGCAGAACGCCAACGCTATGAAGAACTTCCTGGTGCTGGGCGTCAACATGGTGGCAGCGATTTCCTACCTGATATTCGCTTTCGATCGAATCAACTGGCTGGTCGTCCTCCTGATCGCCGTCAGCTCCACCATCGGTGGGCTGGTTGGGGCGAAGGTGGGCCGCAGGCTCTCGCCGCGGGTACTCCGGGCAGTCATTTTCACCCTTGGCATCGTTGCTCTTGGCTTCATGATCGCCAACCTGCTGAAATAATCTTCCGGTGACGTTCCACTACCTCGAATCCGCCAATGACCCCCGCGTGACGGACTACACCACCCTGACCGACGTGCACCTCCGCAAGCTCCGTGAGCCCGAGGAAGGCATGTACATCGCAGAATCCTCGAGGGTCCTGCGCAGGGCATTGGCTGCCGGGCACCAGCCCCGTTCCTTCTTCCTCGCCGAAAAGTGGCTTGAGGACCTTGAGGACATTTTCCAGGAATACCCTGACGTTCCGGTATTCATCGGCAAAGCGTCCCTCCTGGAAGAAATCACCGGATTCCACCTTCATCGCGGTGCCATGGCCGCCATGCACCGCCCGGCCCCTGTTCCCCTCAAGGAACTTCTTGCCGGCGCGCAGCGCGTGGCCGTCCTGGAAGACATTGTGGACCACACCAACGTAGGCGCCATCTTCCGCTCGGCCGCAGCGCTGGGGATCGATGCTGTGCTCGTGTCTCCGCGCTGTGGAGACCCCCTGTACCGGCGAAGCGTCAGGGTCAGCATGGGGACCGTCTTCCAGGTACCGTGGGCGCGCCTGGACAGCTGGCCTGGGGATCTGGAGTTCCTCAAGGAAGAGGGTTTCACGGTTGCGGCAATGGAACTCACGGACGACGCCCTGGAACTTGATGAACTGGCGGCCCGGAAGCTGCCCAAGCTTGCCCTGGTTCTGGGCACGGAAGGTGCCGGCATGAGTCCCGAGACGCTGGGCGCCGTCGACCTCGCCGTCAAGATTCCCATGCGCGCCGGCGTCGATTCACTCAATGTGGCGGCAGCTTCAGCGGTGGCCTTTTGGGAGCTCCGCCCCCGAGGCTGAGGCCGGTTCGTGCGGATTGGCCGTTTCCGCTATTATTGGTTGTTGGCCCGGCCGCTGGAATTTCTTTGATTGCAGCAACCTGACCACCTCCATTCATACCTGGCAGCTGGCAAAATCCAGTTGCGTGAACAAAAGGTCCCATTATGAAGTCTGATATCCACCCGAAGTACGAAGCTGTTGTATTCAACGACCTGGCTTCCGGTACCAAGTTCCTGACCAAGTCCACCGTGTCTTCCTCGAAGACCATCGAGTGGGAAGACGGAAACACCTACCCGGTTATCGACGTCGAAATCTCTTCGGAGTCCCACCCGTTCTACACGGGCAAGCAGCGCATCATGGACTCCGCTGGCCGCGTCGAGCGCTTCAACGCTCGCTTCAAGGGCTTCGGCGGCACGAAGTAACCCACTTCACCCCAAGGCTTTTCAAGGGCCCGCATTGCTGGATTTCCAGCAATGCGGGCTTTTGCGTTTTCCGGCAAGATGGAACGCATGACTTCCCAGCCCACACCCGCAACAACAAATCACGACGACGACACCCGCCTTCACGGCGAATATAAAGTTCCCGGCGGCAAACTCGTGGTGGTGGACCTTGACGTGGTGGATGGGCGGTTGTCCGGCGTGTCGCTGAGCGGCGACTTCTTCCTGGAGCCGGACGAAGCACTGCCGGCGATCAACGCATCCCTGACCGGCCTGGACGCTGCGTCGTCGGCTGCCGAGATTGCCTCCGCGGTTGCTGCAGGCATCCCTGAAGGCGCCGTACTCTTCGGTTTCTCTGCCGAGGCCGTTGCCATAACTGTCCGCCGTGCACTGTCAAAGGCCACAAGCTGGGCGGACCACCAATGGGAGGTCATCCCGCCGTCGATCCTCCCCACGCACGTCAACGTCGCCCTGGACGAGGTCCTCGCCGAAGAGATCGGAGCAGGCCGCCGTAATCCCACCCTGCGGTTCTGGGACTGGGAGGAACCCTCCGTGGTCATCGGAAGCTTCCAATCAGTGCGCAACGAGGTGGATCCCGGAGGTGTCTCCCGCCATGGCATCACTGTGGTTCGCAGGATCAGCGGTGGCGGTGCCATGTTCATGGAAGCCGGTAACTGCATTACCTACTCGTTGTATCTGCCCCAGACCCTTGTTGATGGCATCAGCTTTGCCGACTCATACGCTTTCCTGGATGCGTGGGTCATGGCTGCGCTGGAGAAGCTCGGCATCACGGCGTTCTACGTGCCCCTCAACGACATCGCCACCGAGCAAGGCAAGATCGGAGGTGCGGCCCAAAAGAGGCTCGCCAACGGTGGCATGCTGCACCACGTGACCATGAGTTACGACATTGACGCCGACAAGATGGTGGAGGTCCTGCGCATCGGCAAGGAAAAGCTCTCGGACAAGGGCACCAGGAGTGCAAAGAAACGCGTGGACCCGTTGCGCCGACAGACCGGCCTGGATCGTTCCGCGATCCTCCTTGCCATGCAGGAGGTTTTCACTGAACGCTACGGTGCAGCGGTGTCTCGGCTCACCGAAGCTGAACTCGACGAGGCGAGGAAGCGCGTCGAGGCAAAGTTCGGCACCGACGAATGGCTGAACCGGGTTCCTTGAACCCGGGCCTCCTCAGCCCTCCGCGGACTGGGCCGTCAAGGCCCGTAGCAGGTGGCTGCGCTGCTCCACAATGATGCGGCGCAGCGCCCGGGGAGCGTCCGGGTGCGAACGCAGCCACTCGTCGGTCCTGACCAGGACCGGGTGCGCGGCCGGCGCCATGCCAGGGGCGAGATCCTGGGCATTTGGGTAGAGGCCCCGGACGATCCTGCCCGCAATCTCAATGCTTCGTTCCGCCCATACTTGTTCAAGGCAGTCGAAGTATGGCTCGACGTAAGGCTCCAGCAGCCATCCGGGGGCCGTCGCGAAGCCGGCGATGGTAGCGCTCAGGATTTCGTTGGAGAGGCCGTTGCTGTTGACCGCAGCGTCCCAGGCTGCCGCCTTCACCGACGCCTCCGGGCGGGCGGCTGATGCCAGTGCGTGGCCCTCCCTGCCCGAGGCTGTCTTGTCAGCATCGAGCTCTCGGTCCAACTCGCTCAAGGTAGCTTGCCCATGGGCTGCCAGGGCTTGCCAGAGGCTCCAGCGCAGCTCCGGGTCAACTGCCAATCCTTCAACAACGGTGCTGCCCTCAAGGATGCCCCGAAGGAATGCGAGCTCACTGTCGCCATGACGTGAGACGTCGGCCAACGTTCTTGCCCAGGCGAGTTGCTGATCCGAGCCGGGGGCAGCGGAGCGCAACTGCGTGGCCACAACGGCCAGGAAGTCCGTGCGCACCTGCTCACGCGTTGCATAGGGAACAAACCGTTCGATAGCGCTGGAGGCATTCCCCAACACGTTGAGCAGGACGCCGATGCCCGTTTCCGACGGTGCAAACTGCTCGACGGCGGCCACGTACCGTGCCGCAGGAGTGACGCCGTCCCGGGCTGAATCCCAGAGCGCGGTCCAGCACAGCGCCCGTGCCATCGGGTCGCGTACCTTGTCCAAAGAGGTGCGGACAGTGTGCTCGGATGCCGGATCGAGCCGTACCTTGGCGTAGCTGAGGTCGTCATCATTGACGAGCAGCAGCGCGGGCCGCGGCTTTCCGTTCAGCTCAGGCACCAACGTGGCGGGGCCGGCGACGTCAAGTTCGATGCTCTCGGACCTGACGAGGGTGCCGGAAGAATCGGCGTCGTACAAGCCCAGCCTCAGACGGTGAGCACGAAGTTCCTGATGCCCTGTGAGGGGGTCGATGGCGTCCTGCCGGAGGGTCACGGCACCGAGTACACCGCCGTCCTCGACTATTTCGGCAGCGATAGTGGAGATGCCTGAAGTCTGCAGCCATTGCCGGGCCCAGCCACCGAGGTCCCTCCCCGAAGCAATACTGAGCGCCTTCAGGAGGTCCTGCAGGGACGTGTTGCCGAATTCGTGGTCCCGGAAATACTGGCGGGAGCCGGCGATGAAAGCGTCAAAACCAACATAGGCCACCAGTTGCTTCAGGACCGAGGCGCCTTTGGCGTACGTGATGCCGTCAAAGTTCTGCTTGGCGGCCTCAAGGTCCGGGATGTCCGCGACGATCGGGTGCGTGGTAGGCAGCTGGTCCTGCACGTACGCCCAGGCTTTGCGTTTGCTGGCGAAGTTCACCCAGGCCGTGTCCCAGTCGGTGGCACGGTCCACGCCGAGTGTTCCCATGTAGTCAGCGAACGACTCCTTGAGCCACAGGTCATCCCACCAGTTCATGGTGACGAGGTCGCCGAACCACATGTGGGCCATTTCGTGCATCAGGGTGTTGGCGCGCGCCTGGTACTGGGCGTCGGTAGCCCGTGAGGCGTACACGTACTTTTCGGTGAACGTCACCAAGCCGGGGTTTTCCATGGCACCGAGGTTGTATTCGGGAACGAATGCCTGATCGTACTTGCCCCAGGGATAGGGGTAGTCGAAGAGCTCGTTGAAGAATGCCAGCCCGCTCTTGGTCAGGCGGAACAATTCGGGAGCGTCGAAGGACTTGGCCAAAGATGCCCGGCAGAAAAGTGCCAGCGGCACGTCCAGGCGCGTGCCGTCGTCGAGCGTGGTTCCCCAGTGATCCGTGGCCTTGAAGTACGGCCCGGCCAGAACAGTAGTGATGTACGTGGACATTCGCTTGGTGGTGGCGAAGTCCCACTGATGCGCGGCGCCGTCCAGGGGAGTGCGTGCCGACTCGACACCGTTCGACGCGACCTCCCAGCCGGCCGGGGCCACCACGTGGAAGGTGAATTCGGCTTTGAGGTCCGGCTGTTCAAAGTTTGCGAAGACACGTCGACTGTCGGCCGGCTCGTACTGGGTATAGAGGTAACACTGGCCGTCGGCGGGGTCCACGAAACGGTGCATGCCCTCGCCGGACCTGCTGTACAGCGCAGTGCCCTTGACGGTTACGGTGTTCTCCGCCGCGAGGCCATCAAGGATGATCCTGTCGCGGTCCACCGCGCTTCCAATGTCCAGCGCTACTCCATTAAGCACCACGGACTGTACGCCGCCGCTGATGAAATCCAGGAACGTGGCGGAGCCGGGTTCGGCTGAGAAGGTGATGGTGCTGGTACTCGGATAGCCTGCGACTGCGGGATCTGCCGCTTCGCGGACATCGAGTGTGACGTCGTAGCTGTGGGTGGTGATCAGGGCTGAACGGGTAGCGGCTTCATCGCGCGACAGATTGTGATTCGACACACAGCTATCTAATCATGATCCAGGCTGCGCCGAGGCCCAGCGTGGCGATCAGCAGCCAAGACCCCAAAGCCACCATAACCGCCCGGCCCCCAGTGTGGATGAGCGTCCGGACACGTACTGCCGAACCGAGGCCGAACAGTGCCGTTGCCAGCAGAATGTCCTGGACCGCGGCCGCAATTTCCAAGGCTACTGGTGGTGCCCATCCCAACGAACGAACTGCCACCAGGGCGATAAACCCCACCACGAACAGCGGGACGATCGGAGGAAAGCCGGCGTCGTTGGGTTTATCAACCGAACCGTTGCCGCGTTGCCTGACATGCAGGAAGCGCTGGTGCAGCCCTGCGGCTGCCACGATGGGCGCCAGCAGCACAACGCGCGTCAACTTCACGACGACGGCGACCGCCAGCGCCGCCGTACCCGCGGTTTGCGCGGTGGCAACCACCTGGCCGACGTCGTGCACGGAGGCGCCTGTCCATGCCCCGAATTGCTCCGGATTCAGGTTCAGCGGGTGCATGAGGAGCGGCAGCACGCCGATCGCAAGGGTGCCGCACAGTGTCACGAGGGCAACCGGCAAGACTGTGTCCTGGTGCTTGATCCGGCGAACCGCGGCCATGGCGCCGATCGCCGAGGCTCCACAAATCGAAAAACCAGTGGCGACCAAAAGGGCCGCGTCGGCCGGAAGCCGCAGGACACGGGCCAGCCCGTAGGTTCCTGCGAAGCTGACCAGCACTACTCCGGCAATCAGGACCAACGCCAACCAGCCAAGGCCAAGGACGTCGCCGAGGCTGACCTTGAGGCCCAACAGGACAATTCCGGCGCGCATCAGGTGCTTGCCGGCGAAGTCGAGGCCGGCGCGGGCGCGCCCCGCCGTGAAGACGGCTGTCCCCGGTATATTTGCTGAGAGCAAGCCCAAAGCAACAGCGAGCGTCATGGCCGGAAGAGCCGGCAGAACGGCGTGGATGGTGAAGGCAAGCCCCGTCGCGGCGATGCTCAGGACCAACCCGGGCCCCAGCCGGGACAGCTGGGGCGCAAGTCTGTTGAAGGGCATGCCTCAACCCTGCCGGATGGGGGCACGGAAAGGCGAACCGGGAACACCCGGAAACAGTGACACAATCAGCGCGTAATGCGCTCGACTCAAAAAGGTGATTGTCTAATTCCCATGTCTGACCTATTCCAGGATTACTCCGAGGCCGCTGCGCGCAGTGGCGCCTACGACGAGATGTTTGCCCCCGGCCACGTTGCCAGAAAATCCTACGGTCAGGTTTCCGGTGCTCTGCGCGAGCTTTCCTTGGCGGATGTCACGGCCCGTGCCGACTCCATGGCACGAACCTTCCTGGACCGCGGCGTGACGTTCGACTACGCGGGGGAGGAGCGGCCATTTCCACTCGATATCGTCCCCCGGGTCATTCCCGCCGATGAGTGGGATGTGCTGGAACGCGGTGTTGCCCAGCGCGTCAAAGCATTGGAAGCCTTCCTGAACGATGTCTACGGACGGATGGCCGTGGTTGCCGATGGCGTGATTCCGCGCCAACTCGTGACCACCAGTGCACACTTCCACCGGGCCGTTCACGGGTTCGAACCGTCAGGTGGCGTTCGGGTCCATGTGTCGGGCATCGACGTTGTCCGTGATGCTGAGGGAACTTTCCGCGTGCTGGAGGACAACGTCCGGGTTCCCTCCGGTGTCAGCTACGTCCTGGAAAACCGCCGGGCAATGGCCAAAGGCCTCCCGGAAGCGTTCGGCCAGCAGCACATCCGCCCCGTGGAGGAGTATCCCCGCAGGCTCCTGTCCGCCCTGCGCAAGACGGCACCGGCGGGGGTGGACGATCCCACAGTGGTGGTCCTTACTCCGGGTGTCTTCAACAGCGCATACTTTGAACACACACTCCTGGCCGGGCTCATGGGCGTGGAGCTTGTGGAAGGCCGCGACCTCATTTGCCGCGGAAACCGCGTCTACATGCGCACCACCGCCGGCGAGCAGCGCGTGGACGTCATTTACAAACGCATCGACGACGACTTCCTGGACCCGCTCCAGTTCCGCTCCGACTCCATGCTCGGTTGCCCTGGTTTGGTCAACGCGGCCCGCGCCGGCGGAGTGACGATTGCCAACGCGGTTGGCAACGGCGTTGCCGATGACAAGCTCGTGTACAGTTACGTGCCTGACCTGATCCGGTACTACCTTCACGAAGAGCCGATCATCGCCAACGTCGACACTTTCCGGCTTGAGGAAAAGGAAGCCAGGGAGCATGTTCTGGACCGCCTCGACGAACTGGTGGTCAAACCAGTGGATGGTTCCGGCGGCAAGGGACTGGTCATTGGTCCGGATGCGTCCAAGGAAGAATTGGACGCTTTGCGCAAGCGTGTGATCGCGGACCCCCGCGGCTGGATCGCCCAACCCGTCCTCCAGCTCTCCACAGTGCCTACGTTGTCGGGAGACAAGTTCGGCCCCCGGCACGTTGACCTTCGGCCCTTTGCCGTCAACGACGGCGACGACGTGTGGGTCCTCCCCGGTGGCCTCACCCGGGTGGCGCTCAAGGAGGGTTCACTCATCGTGAACTCCAGCCAGGGCGGCGGTTCAAAGGACACCTGGGTGCTCGCCAATTCACCGCAGATGCCTGCCGAGCTCATCCCGCGACAGTCCGTGACCGTCCGTGAACAGGTTTCCGTGTGGCCCGTGGAAAGCAACTGGCGGGACCGCCAAACGGAGCAACAGCAGTGAACCCGTTCCACCAAAACTTGAACTTCGACATGCACCACGCGAAGGAGGCACAGTTCCATGCTGAGCCGTATTGCTGAGTCACTCTTCTGGATCGGACGCTACGTAGAACGCGCCGACGGCACAGCCAGGATCCTGGATGTGCACCTGGAACGTTTGAACCACCTGCCCCTCGATGAGCAGCGCAGCGTGGCCAGGGAACTCCTGGCCGTCATGGGCGCCAAGCCCCAGAGCGAGGATTTCGGCCTGCCCGAACTCCTGCATGCCTTGGCCTACGACAAACAGAGTGCCTCCTCCATTGCCGGTTCGCTGGGCGCAGCACGCGAGAACGCGCGCCGTGCCCGGGAAACTGTCTCGCAGTCGCTCTGGGAAAGCCTCAACACCACGTATTACGGACTCAACCAGCACCGCAAGGACGTTGTGGGAACGTACCGTTTCTGCAACTGGGTCCTGGAGCGGACTGCAATGGTGCGCGGCCTCGCCGACACTACCGTCAGCCACGACGAAAGCTGGCTGTTCATGGTGCTAGGGCGTTCCCTTGAGCGGGCCGACATGACAGCCCGCATGTTGTCCACGCGCGACGTCCAGTCCGCAGGGATGTCCTGGGTGAACATGCTGCGCTGCGCAGGGGCCTACGAGTCCTTCATCCGCACCCGAAGGGCGGCCTTCGGGGACCAGCATGCTGCGGAGTTCCTGCTCCTGGACCGCCTCTTTCCTCGCTCGATCGTCTACGCCTTGCGCGACGCCGACGAATGCCTGGCCAAGCTGGACCCATCCGCTCAGCGTGTCGGCTTCATCAATGATGCCCGCCGCATCGTGGGCCAGGCACGCACGTTCCTTGAGTTCCACCGAACGGATGACCTGATGTCCGAATTGCCCGAGCACATGGAACGTGTGCAAAAAGCAGTGACGCAGGCTTCGGATGCGATTTCCCGTAAGTACTTCAATCAGGCTGATGAGCACGCCTGGGTGGGAGAAGTTTCATGACCCGGCTGAGCATCGTCCATAAGACGGCCTATAAGTACAACCGCCGCGTGACGTTGTCCTACAACGAAGCAAGGATGACCCCGCTGACCGACGGCCAGCAGGTGGTTTTGGAGTCCTCACTGAAGGTCTCGCCCAACCAAGCATCCGTCAGCACGTATCGGGACTATTGGGGGACACGCGTCACGGCATTCGACATGCAGATGCCTCATGAGAGCCTTGAGGTCCTTGCGACGGCCACCGTTGAAGTGCACCGCACCGAGCGGGTGGCCATGGACGATGACATCGTGGGCTGGGATGTCATAGCTTCGGAAAAAGTCCAGGACGAGTTCAGCGACTGGTTGCCCCAGTCCCGGCTCAGCGGCCCCGGCGAGGAAGTCCTCGGGCTGGTCCCGCGGCTCGTCGAGGGTAAGAACCCGCACGAGGCCGCCTTGGCAGTGTTCGAGTGGATGGCTGGCGAGATGACCTACATGAAGGGCACCACTGGCGTGACCACGAACGCCGAGCAGGCATGGTCACAGCGCCAAGGCGTCTGCCAGGACCTCGCCCACCTGGCCATTGGTGCATTGCGTTGCAGCGGCATTCCGGCACGCTACGTTTCCGGGTACATCCACCCCCGGTCCTCGGCGGATATCGGCGAAACCGTGGCAGGCCAGTCCCACGCCTGGTTGGAGTGGTGGGATGGGGAGTGGCGGAGCTGGGACCCCACCAACCACAAGCCCGCCGGTGACTATCACGTGACTGTGGCCAGGGGGCGTGACTACCGCGACGTGCCACCCCTTAAGGGCATCCTGTCCGGCGGAGGCGGCTCGGGCCTCTCCGTGTCGGTGGAAATCACCCGCCTGGCCTAGACGTTTAGTTCGTCTGGACACTTAGTACAGCCAAGGCCCTTAAGAAGCGTTCTTAAGGGCCTTGGCTGTTTTCATACTCACGCAGCTTTTACCAGGGTGACGGCTTGTAATCCTTGAGGAAGACGCCGTACTGGTCCTCGCCCTTTTCACCCATCACGATGGGGTCGTAGACCCGGGCAGCTCCGTCCACCAGGTCCAAAGGAGCGTGGAAGCCCTCCTCCATGAGCCGGACCTTGGTGTAATGCGGACGTTCGTCCGTGATCCACCCGGTGTCCACAGCCGTCATCAGGATGCCATCGGAGTCCAGCATTTCCTGCGCGCTGGTCCGGGTCATCATGTTCAAGGCAGCCTTGGCCATGTTGGTGTGGGGGTGTCCGGGGCCCTTGTAGGCGCGGGAGAACTGACCCTCCATGGCCGAAACATTCACGATGTACTTCCTGTGCGCCGTGGAACGCTTCATGGCATCACGGAGCCTGCTGACCAGCAGGAAGGGCGCGGTGACGTTGCACAGCTGGACCTCGAGCATCTCCAACGGGTCCACTTCGTCGACTACTTGGGTCCAGCTGTTGATCGTCGCAAGGTCGGGAACAAGTCCGCCGGCGTCGATCGCTGTTCCTGTCTCGATCCTCGCCAATGATGCGGAACCGGTGGAGAGTGCCAGCGAGGTGATCGCGTCCCCAGCCAATACCGGGTGTTCGGTGACGCTGCTGGCAAGGGCAAGCGGGTGCTTGTCGTGGGCATGCCCGAAAGTCACGAGCTCGGGCCCGCCGTTGGCGGGCTCGAGGGCGGCCGGCAATGGCTCGTCCTCAGCATCGACCAAGGGCTTGTACGCGTTGCCGGAGCGCCGCACTGTCTGGGCTGCGTTGTTGATGATGATGTCCAACGGGCCGGCGTCATTCAGTGAATCCGTCAACGCCATCACCTGGGCCGGGTCACGGAGGTCAATGCCGACGATCCGAAGGCGGTGGAGCCACTCGGCGCTGTCTTCCATGGCAGCGAAACGGCGTGCTGCGTCCTTGGGGAACCGGGTGGTGATAGTGGTGTGGGCGCCATCTCGGAGCAGGCGCAACGCAATGTACATGCCGATCTTGGCACGGCCACCGGTCAACAACGCCCTGCGGCCGGTGAGGTCGGTGCGGGCGTCGCGCTTGCTGTGGCTAAATGCCGCACATTCGGGACACAACTGGTGGTAGAAAGCATCCACCTGCGTGTAGTGCTTCTTGCAGATATAGCAAGGACGCGAGCGGATGAGGTGGCCCGCGATCTCACCCGTGGCGGAGGGAGCCAGTTTGTTCCCCCGCGTTTCGTCGTCAATCCGGTCCGGCGCGGCGGTGGCTGTTTGGGCAATTACTGCCCGGTCCGCTTCAGCAATCAGATCGCGCTTGGTGACGCGGCGGTGGCGCTTGACTGATTTGAACATCTTGCCGGTCGCACGGCGGACTGCGATGTAGTCCGGGTGCTCCTCGTCATAGACGTGGATCGTCGTCAGAACCTTGAGGCAGGCCTGGATCTCTTCAGGCGTCAGATCGGTGGAGCTCATTGACCTGATTTTACAGCCTTGGGAGCCTTGGGCCTGCCTCGGGTTCCGCGGACATCGGCTTGATGTAGCCGGGCCTAGTTCACTACGCCTTGCGTGGCAGCGTCAGGCACGCGAGCCTGAATGCCAGCCGCGACCTTCTCAGCCGAATCGCGGATATCGGGGTCGTCCTGCGTGGCTGCCTTCACGGCCTCCGGGAGGCCTCGACGGTGGGCAGCGGACAGGGCAAGCTCAGCTTCGCCGGGTTCCGGAACCACTTGCCCCTTTGCCAGGACGGTGATTCCGGACTCCGTGACTTTGAAGCCGCGGGCCTTGTCCAGGGCGGGGTCCAGGCCGATTGCAGCCCCGGCAGGTACCTTGACGTTCTTGTCCAGGATGGCCCGCTTGATCACGGCGCCTTCGCCGACGCGGACCTTGTCCATCAGCACGGAGTCCTGCACACGGCTGCCTGCCGAAACAAAAGCATCGTTGGACAGAACAGAACCCTCCACGATACCGCCGGAGATGACCACACCGCTGGCCACGATTGAGTCCAGGGCCGTACCCACGGTGCTGTTTCCGCCGCGAACGAACTTGGCCGGCGGCGAGATGCTTTGGCGGGTGTAGATGGGCCACTCGGAGTTGTAGAGGTTAAAGACCGGCACGGGGGAGATGAGGTCCATGTGGGCGTCATAGAAAGAGTCGATGGTGCCGACGTCGCGCCAGTACGTCCGGTCCCGGTCGGTGGCACCGGGAATGTCATTGAGGGTGAAGTCGTAAACGCCGGCCTCGCCCTGGTCCACGAAATAGGGAATGATGTCCCCACCCATGTCGTGCTTGGTGTCGAGCCGTTCTGCGTCTACGTGCAAAGCGTCAACAAGGGCGTCAGCGTTGAAAACGTAATTGCCCATGGAAGCCAGGAACTGGGTGGGGTCGGCCGCCAGACCGGGGGTGCTGGCGGGCTTTTCCACGAATGCGGCGATCTTTTGGGGATCATTCTGATCGACCTCGATCACGCCGAACTGGTTGGCCATGTTAAGCGGCTGGCGCACGGCGGCGACTGTGGCCTTGGCCCCGCTGGCGATGTGCTGTTCCACCATCTGGGAGAAGTCCATGCGGTATACGTGGTCCGCGCCGACCACTACCACGATGTCCGGGGCGTCGTCATGAATAAGGTTCAGCGATTGGTAGATGGCGTTGGCACTGCCGAGGAACCAGCTCTTGCCCACGCGCTGCTGTGCCGGAACGCTGGCTACATAACGTCCCAGTTGGGTGGACATGCGCCAGGTTTCTGAGATGTGGCGGTCAAGGCTGTGCGATTTGTACTGCGTCAGCACAACGATTCTCAAATATCCCGAATTGACCAGATTCGATAGTGCAAAGTCAATAAGCCTGTAACCGCCGGCGAACGGAACCGCAGGCTTGGCCCGGTCTGCTGTCAACGGCATCAGGCGATTGCCTTCGCCGCCTGCCAATACGATTGCCAATACTTTCTTCAACGCCATGGTCATAGCTCCCCGTACGTCTTCGTAGCCCCCAAAAGTCCGATTTTCCGGACTCTTTCACACTAGAACACATACGCCGGAACGACTACGTTGGGTAGCGTGCGAATAGACATTGTGACTAAAGAATTCCCTCCGGAAATTTATGGCGGTGCCGGTGTCCACGTTGCCGAGCTCAGCCGGGTGCTGGCGCAGCACGTCGATCTTCACGTCCGGGCGTTCGGTGCGCCCCGTGACGCCGACTATCACGGGGCCACTGTGGCCTCGTACGCCACCCCCGAAGACCTCGGTGACGCCAATGCCGCCATCCAGACTCTGGGTGTCGACCTGAGGATCGTCCCGGACGTTGCGGGGGCGGACGTCGTCCACTCGCATACCTGGTACGCCAACATGGCAGGCCACCTTGCGTCGCTGCTGCATGGCATCCCCCATGTACTCAGCGCCCACAGCCTCGAACCCCTTCGGCCGTGGAAAGCCGAGCAGCTTGGTGGCGGTTATGCCCTGTCCTCCTGGGTGGAAAAGACGGCATACGAGGCAGCCGCCGCCATCATCGCCGTGTCCGACGGCATGCGCCAGGACATCCTCCGCAGCTACCCCAATGTGGACCCGGACAAAGTCCGGGTCGTCCACAACGGCATCGACGTGTCCCTGTGGGAGCGGGACGAAGAAGATGACGCTATCCGAGCTTTGGGCATCGACCCGTCGAAGCCCAGCGTGGTTTTCGTTGGCCGCAACACCCGCCAGAAGGGCGTCCCTTACCTGCTTCGCGCGGCTTCCAGCCTTCCTGACGACGTCCAGTTGGTCTTGTGCCTCGGTGCTGCGGACACTCCGGAGCTCGCGGCGGAGACGGCGCGGCTCATCGAGGAACTGCAGAGCAAGCGTGATGGCGTCATCCTCATCGAGAGGATGCTCCCGCGCAAGGAGCTCATCCAGGTCCTCAGCCACGCCACAGCCTTTGCTTGCCCGTCCATCTACGAACCCCTGGGCATCGTCAACCTCGAGGCCATGGCCTGCGGAGCTGCTGTAGTGGCCAGCGCCACCGGCGGCATTCCCGAGGTGGTCCAGCATGGTGAAACGGGATTGCTCGTGGAGCTGGAGCAGGTCACCGATGGCACCGGTACTCCGTTGGATCCGGAGAAGTTCGTCAGCGACTTCGCCGCCGCCCTGAACGAGGTTGTGGCTGATCCCGTCCGCGCCCGCGAGATGGGTATCGCCGGACGCCGCCGCGCGGAGGACCATTTCTCCTGGGAGTCCATCACGGAAACAACCCTTGAGGTCTACCGCTCGGTCCTGCGATAACCAGGACTGAAGCGTCCCGACAGCAGCCCAAAGCACGACGGCGCCCCCCCCCTTGGTGGGGGCGGCGCCCTCGTGCTTGGCGAAAGTTACGCCACTGTTCA
>NZ_JBHUCD010000034.1:0-19320 GCF_042786555.1 Paenarthrobacter sp. NPDC056912 | reverse complement strand
ACCGATTCAGGCCTGACGAAGCACCGCTTAAACGAGACACGGTCGTTGCAACTCCCAAAAATTCTGGGTGTTGCAACGACCGCTAGAACCCAAGATTCCGACCGGGCCGCTTCCGGCTGAGCCGGGAACTTTAGTCCAGGTAGTCCCGGAGGACCTGGGACCGCGACGGGTGCCGCAGCTTGGACATCGTCTTGGATTCGATCTGGCGGATACGCTCACGCGTAACTCCATAGACCTTGCCGATTTCGTCTAAAGTCTTCGGCTGGCCGTCGGTCAGCCCGAAGCGCATGGCGACTACGCCGGCTTCGCGTTCGGACAACGTGTCCAGGACGGAGTGCAGTTGTTCCTGCAGCAGCGTGAAGCTGACAGCGTCGGCCGGAACAACAGCTTCGGAGTCTTCAATGAGATCGCCGAACTCGGAGTCGCCATCCTCACCGAGCGGAGTATGAAGTGAAATCGGCTCGCGACCGTACTTCTGGACCTCTACGACCTTCTCGGGCGTCATGTCCAGTTCCAAAGCCAGTTCTTCGGGCGTAGGTTCACGGCCAAGGTCCTGAAGCATCTGGCGCTGAACACGGGCCAGCTTGTTGATGACTTCCACCATGTGCACGGGGATGCGGATGGTGCGGGCTTGGTCGGCCATGGCACGGGTGATGGCCTGGCGGATCCACCACGTGGCGTACGTGGAGAACTTGAAGCCCTTGGTGTAGTCGAACTTCTCCACGGCGCGGATGAGGCCCAGGTTGCCTTCCTGGATCAAGTCGAGGAAGAGCATGCCACGGCCGGTGTAGCGCTTGGCCAATGAAACGACGAGGCGCAAGTTGGCTTCCAGCAGGTGGTTCTTGGCCCGCTTGCCATCATGGATGACGAATTCAAGCTCGCGCTTGAGCTTCGGATCCATTGAACCGTCGTCTGCGTTGATCTTTTCTTCGGCGAAGAGGCCGGCTTCGATGCGAAGCGCGAGGTCGACTTCCTGCTCTGCGTTCAGCAGGGCAACCTTGCCAATTTGCTTCAGGTAGTCCTTGACGGGGTCAGCCGTAGCACCCGCGGACATGACCTGCTGTACAGGGGCGTCGTCGTCATCAGCATCCGAATAGACGAATCCCGAGCCCGAAGGAGCGGGCTTGTCCTTTGCGGTGGCCTCGGAATCATCGTCTCCGGCGTCGACTTCCTCTGCGGCTGCGGGATCGAAGTCTTCGTCCTCCGCGTTGCCATCTTCGTTGTCGGAATCGGAGTCTGAGGACTTGTTCGCGGCTTCAGCGGCGGCTTTGGCGCCGGGCTTGGGTCCACGCTTCTTGGGTGCCGGCTTGTCAGAGTCACCCTCTGAGGCCTTGTTGGCAGCACGTGTCGCCGCGCGCTTTGCCGTTGTGGCCGCCTTCTTTTCATCAGCGGACAATTCGGCCTGGGCGGCGGGTTCCTTCTCGACGGAAGACGGAGTCACAGAAAACCTTTCTAGCGGCGGTCTGTGGAATCACCATGCGGGCAACACCACTATGACCCTGTCAAGTCCGCGATCAATCTCAAATGCCATCGCCGTCTGCAGAGTCCTTATGTAGAACTCCCGACGGGACTGTAATGTTCCCGATTTCCGGGCCATCGCAGGCATTCGAACGCGGACCCAACCGGGTCTCGGCATCCATTGTCTCACGGTTTTGCGAAACGCACGCCGGATGAATCCGCGATCCCTACACAACCGCGCCTTTGAATCCCCGCCAAGCGGAGCCAGGCAGCCGCGCCCACCCACAGATGGTTCCTTGATCGAGGATGCCCATCAGCAATTCCGCCAGCCGGTAGCCTGGCTGCGCCGCTTCCACCCGGCTGAGGCACCCGTAGGCGAACGAACCACTCCCCTTGCACCAGGCAATCCACCCCTGAAGGGTCAACGATGCAGCGGCCACTTCACCTGTTTCACCTTCGACGCAGAGCACGGCAAGAACGTGCTGAAGGGCATTGAGGTGGTTCCAGTGGGGCACCTCCGGCTTCATTCCCAGCAAGACATCGCCGTAAGTGAAAATGTCCCCGGTTTTCCTCGCCTCACTGGATGGTGTATCTCCAGCGGCCGCACTTGGTATGCCGAACTCTCCCAGATCGAAGGGTGGCTTGCGCGAACCACCTTGGCTCAGCATCCCGGAGGACGCGGCACCAGACTTTGCAGACCCAATTCCGGCAGCGGCCATGACCGCCACCGCATCCCGCCAGGCAGGAATCTTCAGTGTTGTCCTCAACAGTCCCATGAGCCCTGCGTCTGTAGCTGGCTCCGGAAAAGTCCCTGCCGCACCTTTGGCCAACGCGTGGTGCCACACCGCAAGAACAGCATCCAGACAGCTCTCGCTTCGCCATTGGTCAAGTATCTCCTCGGCATAGCGGGTCTCAGCCGCATGCACCAGTGGGTCAAGGCTCCCACGCCGGGCATTTAGCGGCTGCCCGCTGGGACTTGTCGGAGCCGACCCGATGGCGCTGCCGCGATACACCATTTCGGCGCTCAATCGACTGTCCTTGATGCAGCTGACAGGCAACCCCGGCATGGGGCAGCAGCTTTCATCGGGACAATAGGCACTCCGCCAAAACTCCGAACCTACAAGCCACGCATCCCGAACTGCCAAGTCAACCTCACCAAAGCTCTGCTGGAGGGCCTCAAGCAGAGGAGCAGCCTTGTTCACCATCGTTGAGTCTGCCCACCCCGCCTCCGAGTAGACAGCAAGCACTACCCCGTCGGCGGCCCCGTCCGCCAGCAAATAGCGTCGGATGTGATCGGCAAACATTGCAAGGGCCTGCGGCGGCCGCGGGGTTGGCAGATTGACGCGCAGGGTAGCGCCGAGGACTCTTCCCTGCATAGTGATGGCCACCAGGCTGTCTTCAGGCCAGAAGCCCAGGACGTGGGGAATGTAGCCAAGAATGTCTTCTGGTTGGTGGATGCTCAACGCTTCATTGGTGGTCATGACTCCAGCCTCCGCAACTCAAGCGGGGTGGTACAGGGCCTACCTTGCCTATGTGGATAAGGCCTACGCAGCCGAGGGAATCAGCGGCTGCTTTGCTGGCCGTCCTTTTGGGAACGCGCGGAACGCTTCCGCTGAATCCTCTCCCGGCGCTGCTTTGCCAATGTTGCCACAAGCGGTGCCACATGGATCCCTTGTGATGCCATCTGCCGGCGCACCTTGCGGCGCGTCACCAGGATCAGGGCAGTGCCCAGGCCGAGCAAAACGAACTGAACGCTCAGGGCTATCCGGAACGGGGCAAGACCATACAAGTCCCCGCCAGAGAAACCGCTTGCGTTAAGGAGGTCGAGCACCAGGCCGATGAGGTAGATCGCGACGAGGGCAGCGATAAAGCCACCGACGTTGACGATGCCGGTCGCAGTGCCGATCCGATGTGAAGGATTGAACGTCCGGGCGAAATCGAAGCCGATCATGGACCCCGGGCCACCTACGGCCAGCACCACCACCAGTATCACCAAAAGCCATAGAGGAGCGCGCTCGGGAAGGATGAGCACTGCCGCCCACGCCAAAGCGGTAGCCACAGTGATCAGCAGGACCATGGCGGATCTGCGCATGGGGTGCTTGGATACGAAACGGCCAAAACCGGGGCCGGAAACGATCGCGGTTGCCACGAACAACGCCATCAAGGCCGAAACAGTGCCCGCGTCCAAGCCCTGGGCCGACAGCAGGAAGGGGTACCCCCATGTCATCGCAAACAGGTTTCCGCTGAACTGGACGGTGAAGTGGCTCCACAGCCCGAGGCGTGTTCCCGGCTGTTTCCAGGCACGTGACAGGGAAACACCTGTGGCCCTCAGCCCCTGGCCCGTCTCCCGGGGCGGGTGCCCGGGTGGGGCGTCCCGAAGCAACGCGATGACCAGGACGACGGCGAGCACAGACATGGCAGCCAGTGTGAGGAACGCAGGAGTCCATCCGGCTGAGTGAAGGAGGAGGGCGAAGGGAACCACGCTGAAGAGTTGGCCCAACTGGCCGCACATCCCAGTAAGCTGCGTGACGAGCGGAACTTTGGCCGGTGCAAACCACAACGGCACCAAGCGGATCACGGAGATAAAGGTCATGGCATCGCCGGCGCCAACCAGGACACGGCCTAATACTCCCCCTGGAATGCTGTCAGCAAAGGCCAGCTGCAACTGCCCCAGCCCCATCAGCACAGCACCACCGGCCACCATGGCCCGTGAGCCGAACCTGTCTACCAGGACACCCACAGGAATCTGCAGCCCTGCGTAGACAAGGAGCTGCAGAACAGTAAAGAAGGAGATGGCCGAGGCACTGGCGTGGAACCGTTCAGTCGCTTCAAGACCTGCGACACCAAACGAGGTTCGTTGTGCCACCGCCACCAGATATGCGAATACACCAATCGTCCAGATGAGCCAGGCGCGGGGAGCATTCACACCCCAATTATGCCTGTCGACAACTGAAAGATGATTTATTGAGGCGAGTCTTTACGCGCCAGGTATGCCTCGACAGCCGCTCCAATGTCCTCGGCGTTGGGCAGTTCGTCGTTCTCGTCGGCGAGCAGCGAACGACGGATGACACCCTCGGATTTTTCGTCGTAGCGTGTCTCCAGGTTGGAGACCACGGCTTGCACTTCCTCAGATGACTCGATCTGCTCCGCGATCTGGCGGCCCACTTCCCTGCCGGCTTCACGGAGGCGGTCAGTGGGCAGCATCAGGGATGTCGCCGCTCCAAGGTATTCCAATCCGGCTACTGCCGCAGGGGGGTACTCCGCCTCTGACAGGTAGTGGGGTACGTGGATGACATAGCCGGCCACATTGCGCTCAGCTTCTGTCAGGCGGAGCTCCAGAATGTGCCCGATGGCGGCCGGAACCTCCACCGTGGGCTTCCAACTGGAGATGCCTTCGATGAGTTCGGGCCGGTTTCCGTGCACAGTGACCCCGACGGGCCGCGTGTGCGGCACCGGCATGGGGATCGAATGGATCCACGTCACCAGATTAACGTCCAGCTTCTCCACGATGCCTACGACGGCGCGGGAAAACCGCTCCCATTGCAGGTCCGGTTCGAACCCGGCGAGCAGCAGGAACGGCTGGCCGAGGCCGTCCGTCAACTTGTACAGACCGAGCTTTGGAGCCTGGTAGTCCTGCAAGTGGTCTTCAACAAAGCTGATGTGCGGGCGCCGGGACCGGTAGTCGATGAGTTGGTCGGCATCGAACATGGCCACGACCTCGGCGTCGAGCTCATCCAACAACTCCGTGTTGATTTGCCGGACCACATGACCGGCATCAGCGAAACCCGTAAACCCCATGACCATGTTCAGCCCTCGCAGTTCAGGACTGTGGAAGGTCTCGATGTTGCTCGCATAGAGCGACTCGGGGTCCAGGAGGGAGCCGGATATCCGTTCAAACACGGCGTGTTCCTTTCACGGAAGAAATAGTTCAGGGCAGTCACCCCGCCACCAGGGCCATGGTGTCAAAAGACTCCAGGCGTTTGGCACAGGGACTCTATATATCGGTTCAACGCTGCACTCCCGGCAGGCATTCCAGCTCCGGATGTGCCGCAGCTCTCATTAAATTGCGGGCAGCCGTCGTCTAGAGACTACGATCGAAACGGGCCGCCCGACGGCCTTGAAGATCAAGGCCGCCGTCGCAAGATGACGTCGGTCGCGTACCCGGGCAGGCCGCGAAACATGCGACCGCCATCCACAGCAGAGAGAAGTGAGGAAACATCCTCGTGGTCAAGACTACTGACATCATCCTGGGCATCGTCGCAAAGGACCTGAAAAAGTCCCCCAGCGACGCACTCGTGATTGGAGTGGCGCAAGGCTCTGACGGGCCGGTATTGCTCTCCAACCCGCTGAGCGCCAAGGCCGCCGAATCCGTCTCCGGTTCGCTGCAGCTCCTCGGCGTCACGGGTGCCGCCGATCAGACGCACAGGCTTCCGGGACTTCCGGAGACAGGCTCGGGCATTTTGGTCCTTGCCGGCGTAGGCAAGCTGTCCGACGGGAACCTCAGCGAAGAGGCACTGCGTCGGGCGGCCGGATCCGCCGTACGCCAGCTTGCCGGCGTCCCGTCTGTCACCCTTGCCTTCCCGACGACGACCGTCAACGATGTCGCTGCCGTCGCCGAAGGAGCCGCCCTGGGAGCGTACTCCTACACCGAGCACCGCTCCAGCAACGAAGGACTGAAGGCGCCGGTGTCCAAGGCACTGATCTTCTCCGATGTTGATGCCAAGGCCGCACAGCCTGCCCTGGACCGGGCGATTGTGCTGGCGCGCGCCGTCAACGCGACACGCACCCTGGTCAACCAGCCGCCCAGCCATCTCTACCCGGAGTCGTTCGCGGAATCCGCGAAGGAACTCTCAAAGGGCCTCCCTGTCAAGGTGACAGTCTGGGACGAAAAGCGCCTCGAGAAGGAGGGCTTCGGCGGCATCCTCGGCGTCGGCAAGGGCTCCACGCGCCAGCCCCGCCTGGTCAAGGTCGAGTACGCGCCGGCAAAAGCCACCAAAAAGATTGCGCTTATTGGCAAGGGCATCACCTTTGACACCGGCGGCATTTCCATCAAGCCGGCCCTCGGCATGGGTGACATGAAGGGCGACATGGCGGGGGCCGCCGTCGTCCTTAACACTGTCTTGGCCCTTGCTTCGCTGGGCCTGCCCATTAAGGCGACCGCGTGGCTCTGCATCGCAGAGAACATGCCCTCGGGCGCTGCGGCGCGGCCTGCCGACGTCTTCACCATTTACGGCGGCAAGACCGTCGAGGTACTGAACACCGACGCCGAGGGTCGCCTTGTGATGGCCGACGGCATCGTCGCAGCCAGCCTGGAGAAGCCGGACGCCATCATCGACGTCGCAACGCTGACGGGTGCGCAGCTGATCGCCCTGGGCGTTCGCACCGCCGGCCTCATGGGCTCCGATTCCGTGACCTCTGCCCTGAAATCGGCCGCAGACCGGGCCGGCGAACTGGTCTGGCCCATGCCGCTTCCGGAGGAACTGCGTCCGAGCCTCGACTCGCAGGTGGCAGACCTCGCCAACATCGGTGAGCGCAATGGCGGCATGATGACCGCCGCCGTCTTCCTCCGCGAGTTCGTGGGCAAAGACGGCGACGGCCAGCAGATCCCGTGGGCCCACGTTGACATTGCCGGCCCTGCCTTCAACAACGGCAGCGCCTACGGATACACGCCCAAACAGGGAACGGGATCCACTGTCCGCACCCTCGTTGCCTACGCCGAGGATCTCGTAGCGGCGTCCGCCTAGTAACCCCTCCCTCGCCACCCTGGCTTATGCGGGCTCTGCGGAACACTCCGCAGGGCCCGCAAACCCCGGAATTATGCGGCGTGTAGCGCTATGTCACAAGCTAACGTGAGTCTCGACACAAGCGCTCCACAAACGCCCGCGGAGGGTGGAGCATGGGTAGGTGGTTCGCTAAGGTGAACTCGATAGTCACAAATGCAAGAGAACTTAGGTGCTGGCATAATCACGGCAGAACAAGTTCCAAAGACCAGATGACACGCAGTCCCGTGTCATCATTCACGCGAGGGAGCGTTTTAGTGGCCGATCAGGCAACTGCGCAAGAATTCGACATCCTGGTACTCGGTGGCGGCAGCGGCGGCTACGCCACTGCCCTGCGGGCCGTACAGCTTGGGTTCACCGTTGGCCTTGTGGAAAAGGCAAAGCTCGGCGGTACCTGCCTGCACAACGGCTGTATCCCCACCAAGGCACTCCTGCACTCGGCTGAACTGGCCGACCATGCACGCGATTCCGCCAAGTACGGCGTGAACGTCACGCTCGACAGCATCGACATGTCGGCCGTGAACGCGTACAAGGACGGCATCATCGCCGGCAAGTTCAAGGGCCTCCAGGGACTCATCAAGTCCAAGGGCATCACCGTCATCGAGGGTGAAGGCAAGCTCCAGGGCAACAACACCATCGTCGTGAACGGCACCACCTACACAGGCAAGAACATTGTCCTGGCAACGGGTTCCTACTCCCGTTCCCTTCCGGGCCTGGAAATCGGCGGCAAGGTCATCACCTCGGACCAGGCCCTGACCATGGACTACATCCCGAAGAGCGCAATCGTCCTCGGCGGCGGCGTTATCGGCGTCGAGTTCGCTTCCGTGTGGAAGTCCTTCGGCGTGGACGTCACCATCATCGAAGGCCTCCCCTCCCTCGTTCCGAACGAAGACGCATCGATTGTCAAGAACTTGGAGCGTGCCTTCAAGAAGCGCGGCATCAAGTTCACCACCGGCATCTTCTTCCAGGGTGTGGAACAGAACGACGACGGCGTCAAGGTCACCTTGGTTGACGGCCAGACATTCGAAGCCGATCTGCTCCTCGTAGCTGTGGGCCGTGGTCCCGTCACCGCAAACCTGGGCTACGAAGAAGCCGGCATCACCATCGACCGTGGCTTCGTCATCACCAACGAGCGCCTGCACACCGGCGTCGGCAACATCTACGCAGTGGGCGACATCGTTCCCGGCGTCCAGCTTGCACACCGCGGCTACCAGCAGGGCATTTTTGTCGCTGAGGAGATCGCCGGCCTGAACCCCGCAATCGTCGAAGACGTCAACATTCCCAAGGTCACTTACTGCGAGCCTGAAATCGCTACGGTCGGCTACACCGAAAAGGCCGCCAAAGCGAAGTTTGGCGACGACCAGGTGGAAACCCAGGAATACAACCTGGCCGGCAACGGCAAGAGCTCGATCCTCGGAACCGGTGGAATCGTCAAGCTCGTTCGCCAGAAGGATGGCCCCGTGGTCGGCATCCACATGATCGGCTCCCGCATTGGCGAGCAGATCGGTGAGGCCCAGCTGATCGTGAACTGGGAAGCTTACCCGGAGGACGTGGCCCAGCTGGTCCACGCCCACCCCACCCAGAACGAAGCACTGGGCGAAGCCCACCTCGCCCTCGCGGGCAAGCCGCTCCACGGCTAAGTCTTTACCCAAGACAAACGGGTCGGGTGCATGCAGCGGAATCTGCCGGATGCACCCGGCCCGGACCAGCAGAATTCATCCGCACAAAGATCAATAAGGAGAACGGGGACGACATGTCTGAATCCGTTAACTTGCCCGCCCTCGGTGAGAGTGTCACCGAAGGAACTGTCACCCGCTGGCTCAAGCAGGTTGGTGACCGGGTGGAGATCGACGAGCCGCTGCTCGAGGTTTCAACCGACAAAGTAGACACCGAAATCCCTTCTCCGATCGCAGGCGTCATCGAAGAAATCCTCGTCGCCGAAGACGAGACCGCAGAGGTTGGCGCTCCGTTGGTGCGCATCGGTGATGGTTCCGGCTCTGGCGCACCTGCTGCAGAGGCTCCCGCCGAGCAGGCTGCTCCCGCTGAGCAGGCCGCACCGGCCGAAGAGGCCCCGGCTGCCCCCGCCGCCGAAGAAGCACCCGCGGCCGCTGCTCCGGCAGCGTCCGGTGGCGAGGGCCACGAAGTGACCCTCCCGGCCCTGGGCGAGAGCGTCACTGAAGGTACTGTCACCCGCTGGCTCAAGGCCATCGGCGACACCGTGGAAGTTGACGAACCACTGCTTGAGGTCTCCACGGACAAGGTGGACACCGAGATTCCGTCTCCGGTTGCCGGCACCTTGCAGGAAATCCGGGTCAACGAGGACGAAACCGCCGAAGTTGGTTCCGTCCTTGCAGTCATCGGGTCGGGCGCAGCAGCACCTGCCGCAGCACCCGCTCCGGCAGCAGCTCCCCCAGTCGAAGCACCGGCACCTCCCGCAGCAGCCCCCGCTCCTGCGGCAGCCCCCGCACCCGTCGCGGCTCCCGCTCCTGCGGCAGCCCCCGCACCCGCTGCCGCACCTGCCGCTGCTCCGGCCGCTACCGAGGCACCTGCTTCGGAATCCGGCTACGTTACTCCCTTGGTCCGCAAGCTTGCCAACCAGCACGGCGTGGACATCGCATCGGTCTCCGGAACCGGCGTCGGCGGTCGCATCCGCAAGCAGGATGTCCTTGCCGCCGCTGAAGCCAAGCAGGCCGCCGCAGCACCCGCCGCAGCTGCTCCTGCCGCCGCTCCCGCGGCCAAGGCCGCAGCACCTGTCGTCGCGTCCTCACTGCGCGGTACCACGGAGAAGGCTCCCCGCATCCGCCAGGTCATCGCCCGCCGCATGCGCGAGTCACTGGAGGTCTCCACCCAGCTGACCCAGGTGCACGAGGTCGACATGACCAAGATCGCCAAGCTCCGCCTCAAGGCCAAGAATTCTTTCCAGGCCCAGAATGGCGTCAAGCTGACCTTCCTGCCGTTCATTGCCAAGGCAGTGGCTGAAGCACTCAAGCAGCACCCCAAGCTGAACGCTGCCTATGACGAAGCCAAGCAGGAAATCACCTACCACAACGCCGAGCACCTGGCGATCGCCGTCGATACCGACAAGGGCCTCCTGGTCCCCGTCATCTCCGACGCCGGCAACCTGAACCTTGCCGGTCTGGCCGGCAAGATCGCTGACGTCGCAGGGCGCACGCGTGACGGCAAGATTGGTCCGGACGAACTGTCCGGCGGTACGTTCAGCATCACCAACATCGGCTCCGTTGGTGCGCTGTTCGATACTCCGATCATCAACCAGCCGCAGGTCGGCATCCTCGGTACCGGAGCGATCGTCAAGCGCGCCGTGGTGGTCGCTGACGAAAACGGCGACGATTCGATTGCCATTCGCTCCATGATGTACCTGTCTTTGACGTACGATCACCGCCTGGTGGACGGCGCCGACGCCGGTCGCTTCCTCCAGACCCTCAAGGCACGCCTTGAAGAAGGTGCCTTCGAAGCAGATCTGGGTCTCTAGGACTTAGCACCGCCAGGAGTACCTTGGCGGAAAGTGACAGGGGCAGGTGGCCGGGAAACCGGCCACCTGCCCCTTCGCTTTGCCCCTTAGCGTGGCTTTGCTACGGGACGTAGAACAAACTGGCTAAGCTTGAAGCATGAGTATTCTCTTCAGCATTTTGGTGTTCTTGCACATCGTCGGCGCAGCCATGATTGTGGGCTACTGGATCGCCACCATCAAGGAGCCAACCGTCCACCCCCGCCAGCGGGACGGTGCCTTCCTTCAGCTCCTGACGGGTATCGCCATGATGGGCCTCTTCCCGCTCCTGCCTGACGCCGATCCGAACTACATGAAGCTCGGCATCAAGCTTGTGATCGGCATTGCGGTTGCGGTTCTCGCCGTTATTGGTTCAAGGAAGGTCAAGAACGGCCAACCAGTCTCAACCGGCCTGGCCCACAGTGTTGGCGGGCTCGCCTTGGTAAACATCGCCATCGCGACCCTCTGGAACTGATCCAAGTCCCAGCAGCTCCCTGAAACACAGCAGCCGCGCTGCCTTGCATGACGCGAGGCAGGGCGGCTGCGCCCATTAATGCGTTCTTAGTCCTGGGCAATGCAAAATTCGTTACCCTCCGGATCCTGCATGATGTCCCAGTGGAAGTCCCCGATGCTGTGCGCCTCAACAAAAGTAGCTCCCAACGCCTCGGCCTTACGCCTCAAAGCCGCGGCATCGGCGTCGTGCAGGTCCAGGTGCAGCCGACGCCGTCCTTCGGTTGGGGCGGAGACCTGTTGAAACGCCAACTGCGGCAGGCCGGGGGCGGCCGGCCGCAACCAGATGAAGCCGTCAAATTCGGCCGAGACCGGCATGTCCATCAGCTCAGACCAGAACCCGGCCAGGCTGGCCGCGTCCTTGGCATTGACCATGATGGAAGCGATCCGGGGACCCTGGATCTGACCGTTGATTGCATGTTCTTCGGTAGCCATTTCGCCAGTCTAGGGGTCACAATCCACTGACAGCGGAATGACAGTGCAGTCCGGAGGCCAAATCCCTAGGATTGATCCCGGTGGCACCCGGCGAGGGCTGGTTGCCGACTCACAACGACCCCTAGGAGTTGACATGGCAGCAACACGCACCGCACACACGGTTTGGAACGGCAACCTGATCGAAGGCGCCGGTAACACGACGCTGGACAGCTCAGGCCTGGGTACGTTCGATGTCACGTGGAAGGCACGCACTGAGCAGTCCGGTGGCAAGACCAGCCCCGAAGAACTGATCGCCGCTGCCCACTCCGCGTGTTTCTCCATGGCTTTCAGCCACGCCCTCGCGGGTGAAGGCTTTACTGCGGAGGAAGTGCACACCAAGGCTGACGTCACCTTCGTTCCGGGCACCGGTATCACCGGCAGCCACTTGACCATGACGGCCAAGGTTCCCGGCCTCTCCGAAGAGGACTTCCGCCGCATCTCCGAGGACGCCAAGACCGGGTGCCCCGTTTCCGGCGCGCTGGCCAGCATCGAGATCACGCTGGACGCCACGCTCGCCGCCTAGCCTGCATTCCCGGCCGCACTACGAGATGAGCCCCGCCGCTTCCCTTTCGGGAGGCCGCGGGGCTCATCTTTGTTCAGGCCCTCATTTTGCCTGGTTCTTCTGTGGCCGTGAAGGCAACGGCGCCGGCCGGACTTTTCGGTAGCCTTCCCGCAGCGGCGGACGGTCCGTGGGCAACTCCTGAATCATTTCCTTGAGCGCACCGATGCCGTACTCGAGTTGGGGATCGGTTCCGGCAGCGTAGGCATGCGGCGGGAAGATCACTTCAATGTCGGGTTCGACGCCGCGGTTTTCCACATCCCAGCCAATCCCGCCGCCGAACCACGTCGCGTAACGGGGCTGCGTCACGCCGGTTCCATCGGCCAGGGCGAAGCGGTTGTCGATGCCAACCACGCCACCCCAGGTCCGCGTACCAATGACGGGGCCGATGCCCCGCAGCTTGGAGACCTGGGTGATGATGTCGCCGTCGGATCCGGCGAATTCATCGGCGAGGAGAATCACAGGTCCGCGCGGGGCGTGGTGCGGGTAAGTCCGCGGCTTCTCGCCCCGTGGCATGCTCCAGCCTGTGACCTTGCGGCCGATGAGCTCTGCGACCAGCTGCGACGTGTGGCCACCGCGGTTCCGCCGAACATCGACAATGAGACCGTCCAGAGCAGTTTCGGTATCCAGGTCGCGGTGCAGTTGCGCCCAACCGTTGGCCATCATGTCCGGCACATGCAGGTAACCGAATTTGCCGTCGGATGCCTCCCGGACGGTGCGACGGTTGGCCCGTACCCAATCCTGATACCGGAGGCGCTCTTCGTCGCGGACAGGCACTACAGCCACGCGCCGCTGGGTCCCGGCGGCCGCGCCGTGTCCTTCGCCATTCAGCAGCGTCAGTTCAACAGTCCGGCCCGCTGCCCCCACGAGTTGCATCGCAGGTGGCACTGCGGCGGAAAGCTCGACGCCGTCAATCGCCAGAAGGACATCGCCCACCTTCGCGTCGGCGCCAGGACGCGTCAGCGGAGACGTAGCCAGAGGGTCCGAGGACTCCCCGGCCAGTATCCTGGTGATTTCCCAGCCCTTGCCATCCAACTGCAGCTCCGCGCCGAGCCGGCCCTGGCCGTTTCGGCCGGGCTCGGTGACGGCTGCCGGCCTCACGTAGGCGTGCGAGGTTCCCAACTCTCCGTGCATTTCCCAGAGCAGGTCCACGAGGTCGTCATGGGAACCGAGCCTGTCCACGATGGGGCGGTACCGCTTGTACACGGAATCCCAATCCTGTCCGGCCATGTCGGCTGTCCAGAAGAAGTCCCGCTGCAGGCGCCAGGCTTCCTCGAAGGCCTGCCCCCAGGCAGCCACCGGGTCAAGGATCACGCGAATCCTGGTGAGGTCCACCTTGACCAGGTCACCGGAGTCCTCGTCCACTTTTTTGTCGGCTGGCACAGAGGTGATCTGCTGATCCAGGATGTAGATGATCCGCTCACGATCACCGGAGAGGCGGTAGCTGTCCACAGCACTGACCAGAGTGGCCTGCTTGCGCTTGGCCAGGTCATAACGCACCAATGACGGCGCAGTCTTCTTGTCCTGGACCGTGCCCTTACCTTCGCCGGTGACACCCGAGAGCTCCGTATCGAGCCATAGCAGGGCGCCGTCCGCGGCGGTCAGGTCCGAGTAATTGCCTTGGGGCACGGGGACGGTAATGACGCGGTGGGCAAGGCCGTCCGAATCCACGCGCACTGCCGGCGCGTCGGCGTCGTCGTCGGTCTTTTCTGTCAGCGCGGCGTCCTCAAGCGTGTCCACTGACGGACCAAAGGGTGACGCTGTATCCGCCGCTAAGGCCACCAAATACGGCTTGATGGGGCTCGGGAAGGACAGATCAAACGAGTGTCCGTCGTAGACGGGGTCGAAGCTGCGGTTGGAAAGGAATGCCAGGAACTTTCCATCCGGGGTGAATCGTGGTGATTCGTCACAGAACCGGCCGTCAGTGACGTCAATAATCGCAGACTCGTCCTCACCCGGACGGGCAATACGGAGCTTGCTGCGTGATCCGAACGACGTCACGGGTTCGGACCAGGCGAGCCACTGTGAATCACTGGACCATGCCAGTTGATCGATGCTGCCTTCGCCAACGCTCACAAGCAGTGACAGCGCCCCGGTTGATGTATCGGCGACAAAGACGTCACCGAAGGAAGTACCAACAGCGAGCCAGCGGCCATCAGGGCTGGCTTCAAGGGCACTTGCACGCGTGGGTGCCGGGAAGTCGATGCGGAGTTCTGACGCATCATCCACCGCGGGATTGGCTGGCGAGGCGGCAGGGCCCGCCGCTGTGTCAGCTGACGGTTCGACGTCGGCCGTTTCGGCCGGGCGGGCAGGCGCAGCAGCCTGGACGCCTGAGCTCCCCTGTCCCAGCACGTTCGATGCTGAGACCGGCTGGGGCAGCGGATCGGATGCGTTGGCGGGGGCCGGCGTTTCAACCACCTTTGGCGCTTCCACTACTGCCGACAAACGTGAGGCGATGCGCTTGATGTACAGCGCTTCCACACCCCCGTGGTCAGCAACGAAGGCGATCCGGCCGTCAGTAAGTGGTCGAGGCAGGCGCGCACGGACACCAGGGGTCGCCTGGACAACACGCGACGGTCCATCCTTGTGCCGGAGCCAGTGAACGGTGCCGTGCGCCTCCACTGCACTGGCAGTTCCGTTCGAGTTGGGGAAGACGTCCCCCAGATGCGCGGACGCCTTCAGGGGCGCCGGGCGGCGTCCCGGTGACGCCGAGCCCAGGGACACCTCGAGTTTCACGGCCTCAGCGTCGGCGTCGAGCGAAGGAAGGATCCAGAGTTCGCCGGCGGATTCGAAAATGACCCGGTGACCGTCCGTGCTTGCGTGCCGGACGTAGAAGTCCTCGTGATCGGTGTGGCGGCGCAGCCCTGAACCATCCGGGAGCACGGAGTAGAGATTCCCGTATCCCTCATGGTCAGAAAGGAAGGCAATCCGGCCTTGCACCCAAAGCGGGTCGGTCAGGTTCCCGTCAATTTCCGGGACCAACCGCTCGAACTCTCCGTTGCCGTCCGTGTCAATCCACAGCTTTCCTGCAGTGCCGCCGCGGTAGCGCTTCCACCAAGCGGGCTCGCGGGAAAGGACACTCGCCAGCACTACCGGCTTCTCGTCCCCCACTTCAGGGGCGAATGCCACCGACTCGACAGGACCAAATGGAAGTTCGACGGCGGCGCCACCGTCCAGGGGAAGGCTGTACGCGTGCGTGTGGCGGCCTTCCGCCTGCTGAAAGGCGCTGGTCACCACCACATTTCCGGCGGGAGTAAATCCCCTGACCTTGGTGGTGGTGTGCCCGAAGTAGCTCAACTGTTTGTACCCGCCGCCGTCGACGTCCGCCGTCACGACCTCGGGGGATGTGCCAACGACTGCAGTCCACACCAGGCGTTGGCCGTCCGGGGTGAACCGGGGGTTCCTTGCTGGAAGTTGCTGGGAAGAAACACGCCAGGCACGGCCGCCGGACGTGGGGGCGACCCAGACGTCGTCTTCGGCCACAAAAGTGACCAATTCGCCGTGCACATGCGGGAAACGGAGGTAGCTGGAGGAGGTCATTGTTCGATCATAGTCAAGAGGCACCTCTCGAAAGCCGCACCGACAGGCGTTTCCGCCGCACAGCTTGGCCGTGGTGAGATGGGTCATGCGAATCGTGATGTCCGGGGCTTCGGGAATGATCGGAACGGCGTTATCCGAGCTGTTGACCAGCCAAGGAGATGATGTCATCCGATTGGTGCGTCGACCCGCCAGGTCCACCAATGAATGGACATGGGACCCGGCAAAGGGCGAGCTCGACGAAGCAGTCCTGGACGGAACCGATGCCGTGGTCAACCTCTCCGGAGCGGGAATTGGAGACCGGCCTTGGACAAAGCGAAGGATCCAGGTCATCCGCGAGTCCCGTCTCCAATCCACACAGACACTGACTGCGGCCATGCATCGGCTCAGTAACCCGCCGGATTGCCTCGTGAGCCAATCGGCTTCCGGATACTACGGCGCCTCCCGTGAGGGCATGCTCCGGGAGGATTCCGGTCCAGGCGCCGGCATCCTGGCAGCGCTATGCGTTGAGTGGGAGCAAGCGGCACGGACAGCGCCGGAGAACGTCCGGGTGGTGACCACCAGGACCGGCGTGGTCCTAAGCCCCTCCGGGGGCGCCCTTGGGCCGTTGCTGCCCCTCTTGAAGCTCGGTTTGGGCGGACCGTTCGGGAACGGACGCCAGTATTGGCCGTGGATCACGTTGGCAGACGAGGCCGCCGCCCTCGCATACCTGATGAGGTCGGACATTAGCGGGGCAGTGAACGTGTGCGCTCCGGAGAGCGCCGACGTCAACGCCATCGTCGCGGCGCTGGCCAAGGCTTACAGGCGGCCTGCATTCTTGCGCGTGCCGCGGCCCGCACTTCGCCTGGCCCTTGGCCGATTGGCCGATGAACTCGTGCTGGCCAACCAGCGCATGGAGCCGGCAAGGTTGGTCGAAGCAGGGTTCCAGTGGCAGCACCCGTCACTCACCGACGCCATGCATTGGTTGACCAGCGACGCTGCGCGCTGAAGGGTTTACGTCCGGAAAAACCATCAGCCCTCCCGATCAGGGGCCGAGAATATCGGAGATCCACCAGCGCCCCTCCACCCGAACCACATGCAGCCGGAGTTGCTGTGGCGCTCCGGCTTCCACGGTTCGAACCACCGCGCCTGATGCAAGGCGCTCCTCATATGCTGAGGTGGTGGCCGTCACCGCTACCAGAACATCATCGGCCGGGTTCGATTCCTGAACAGTCAGTCCAGACAACGTCGTAGAAAAACCGGTCAAGACCATGGCGTCCTGGTGCAACTGCTCCCGCAACCGGCTATCGGCCAAGGCTGCGGGCGACCCTGCCGCGTTCACTAGTCCCAGCAGTTCAGGATGCCCCTGCGCGAGGGCGGCATCACGCGCAGCTGACAGGGCCGCGACGGCTATCGTCGGGTCCTCGGATCGAACATCCTGGGCGAGTCCCTCCGGGAGTTTCGCGGACTCCTCCACAGCGGCGCTGGTGCTGTTTGCCGCCGGTGGACGGGAATTCGCCGCGGGCACCCGGTTCTGCTGCCACACGTTCCAGGCAAGTGCGCCGATCAACACCCCGGCAATCACAGCCAGGCCCGCCCGCCGGGGAACAAGGCTCCGGCGACGCCTCGCCGCACCCGGTAGACGACGAAGTTCTGACCGCGAGGTTGGCCGCACCCGCAAGCGCAGGACCCGTAACCATCCGGCTAGCTGCCAGGCCGTGCCGCGAGAACGCCCCTGTGCCTGGCGCCGGGTCAGCAACTCCGGGATAACGGAAGAGTGGACCGCCCCCGCCAAGTCCAGTGGCTCCGGAGCGGCGCTGCGAAAGATCGCCGTGCCTAATTCACTTGCCGATGGTCGTGCTCGCGGATCCGGATCCAGGCCCGCTTCAAGGGCGGCGACGAGCCCCTTCGGCACGTCGGGAACCAGGAGGGACAAAGGCGGACGCCCCTCAGCCCGCCCCGGGGCAGAGCCCGTCAAGCAGTACCAGCCAACCGCAGCCAAGGCATAGACGTCGCGATGCGGCTGAAGCTCTTGGCCTTCTGAAGCCCCATAGCCACGGACGCCGGGTGTGCGGTCCTCGAATCCCTCGGTACCGGCCACGGAAGCCTCGGGCTCATCACCCACCCTGGCACCGACACCCATGTCCGCCAACAATGGTTTGCCCAGCGCTGTAAACAGGACATTGCCCGGGGACACGTCTCCGTGGACAACGCCCCGGGAATGCAGATAAGCCAGCGCCTGGGCTACCGGAGTCAGCACGGTCACGGCTTCGCCGACCCCAAGCCGCTTCTGCCCGGCCATCAGGTTCGCCAACGAACCGCCCGCCGCAAAGTCCATGACAATACCCAGCGTTCCCTCGGCCGCGTCGCCCACTTGGACCACATCGTGGATCCGGACAAGGTGCTCGTGTTTGATACCGGAGAGAAGCCCCGCCTCCCGCCGGACGGAATCCATCATCTCCGCCCGTACGCATTTGACCGCAAACTTTGCCCCGTCCCGGTCTCTTGCCGCCAGCCATACCGTAGAGCTCCCTCCTTGGCCCAACTGCCGAGAGGTCGTATAACCCGGAATGGCCGGAACCGGGGCCGCAGGAGTATCCAGAATGTCCATAGACAAGGTGTACCGGACGACGGGATTTCGCGCAGAAGTTATCCACAGGCGCGGCCTGCCAAGTGTTGGCGCCGGTTGCGACTGAGAGCTTCACCACAAAATCATGGGCAGCCTGCGGCGGGGTCTAAGCTTGAAGCCATGACTCTTGAGTTTTCACAACTGGGTCTTGCCCCGGATTTCGTTGATTATGTGCAGGGCTGGGACCTGCAGCGCGAGATCCACAACAAAGTTGTTGCGGGCGAGAACAACAGCACAGTCCTGCTCCTTGAGCACGCCGCCGTTTATACGGCCGGCAAGCTCACGGAAGACCACGAGCGCCCCTTCGACGGCACTCCTGTTGTTCCCGTGGATCGCGGCGGCAAACTGACGTGGCATGGCCCGGGCCAGCTCATTGCCTATCCCATCCTCAAGCTCAAGAACCGCGCCGGTATCCGCGACTACGTGGAACGGCTTGAAGCCACCATGATCGCCGTCATGGCGGACTACGGAATCAAGGCCGTCACCGTAAAGGGCCGGGCCGGCGTCTGGATCCTTGCGGACGAGAACGGACCGGACCGCAAGATTGCGGCAATCGGAATCCGCGTTACCGATGGCGTCACGATGCACGGCGTGGCCATCAACTGCAGCAACGACCTCGCACCTTATGCGCAGATCATCGCTTGCGGAATCACTGACGCCAGCGTCACCACCATGTCCCTGGAAGCCGGGCGGACCATCAACCCGGCCGACATCGTTGACCGCTTCGTGGAAGAATTCCGCAAGCATGAGGAAGCACTCGTATCCACCCCCGAAGGAGCACTCCAGTGACACTGGCACCTGAAGGCCGTAAGTTGCTGCGCGTTGAGGCGCGTAACGCGGCGGTCCCGGTTGAACGCAAGCCCGAGTGGATCAAGGCCAAGGTCCAGAT
>NZ_JBHUCD010000033.1:0-20002 GCF_042786555.1 Paenarthrobacter sp. NPDC056912 | reverse complement strand
GCCGCCCACCTCGCGCGAGGTGGGCGGCCGCCGTCGTTAATGGCTTGGTACTAGTTGGCCGGGTAGTTGCGCTCCGGCTCCCCTGTGTAGAGCTGCCGCGGACGGCCGATCTTGGTCTGGGGATCGTTGATCATTTCGCGCCACTGGGCAATCCAGCCCGGGAGGCGTCCGATGGCGAAGAGCACGGTGAACATCTTCTCCGGGAAACCCATGGCCTTGTAGATGAGGCCGGTGTAGAAGTCGACGTTCGGGTACAGCTTGCGCTGGATGAAGTAATCGTCAGCCAGGGCCTTCTCTTCGAGGCGCATGGCGATGTCCAGCAGTTCGTCGTTGCCGCCGAGCTTGCTGAGAACCTCGTGGGCCGTTGCCTTGATGATCTTGGCGCGGGGGTCGTAGTTCTTGTAGACGCGGTGTCCGAAGCCCATGAGGCGGACGCCGTCTTCCTTGTTCTTGACCTTCTCCATGTAGTCCTCGGGCTTGATGCCGTCGGCCTGGATCTGGCGGAGCATCTTCAGCACGGCCTCGTTGGCGCCACCGTGGGCGGGGCCGAAGAGGGCGTTGATGCCGGCGGACACCGAAGCGAAGAGGTTCGCGTTGGAGGAGCCCACCAGGCGCACGGTGGAGGTTGAACAGTTCTGCTCGTGGTCGGCGTGCAGGATGAGGAGGAGGTCCAGGGCCTTGACGACCACCGGATCCATCTCGTACTGCTCGGCCGGAAGGCCGAAGCTCAGGCGGAGGAAGTTCTCCACCAGGTTCATGGAGTTGTCCGGGTACAGCATCGGCTGGCCGATGGACTTCTTGTGGGCGTAAGCGGCAATAACCGGCAGCTTGGCCATGAGACGGATGGTGGAAACTTCCACGTGTTCGGCATTGAAGGGATCCAGCGAGTCCTGATAGAACGTGGACAGCGCTGAAACCGCCGAAGAAAGCACCGGCATGGGGTGTGCGTCGCGCGGGAAGCCGCCGAAGAAGCCCTTGAGTTCCTCATGCAGGAGCGTGTGGCGGCGGATGCGCTGATCGAACTCTTCCAACTCCGTGGGGGTCGGAAGGTTTCCATAGATCAACAAGTAGGAAACTTCGAGGAAGCTCGAGTGCTGAGCGAGCTGCTCGATCGGGTAGCCGCGGTAGCGCAGGATGCCTGCGTCGCCGTCGATGTAGGTGATGGCCGAGGTGGTGGCCGCCGTGTTCATGAAGCCGGGGTCATAGGCAACGGCGCCCGTCTGCTTCAGCAGCTTGGAAACGTCGTAACCTTCGTTTCCTTCTACAACCTGGATGCGCGGCAGTTCGAGTTCGCCGCCGGCATGGCGCAGTGTTGCGCTGGTGGTCTCAGTCATGGAGTCCCCTTCATGAGGCCTTTGGGCCTCTATCGAACGCTTGTCCAACCAACTTCTGGTGTCGCCGCCTTCGGCCCTACTGTTGCAGGGCTCCAACGGCCGAAGTGCTTTCTTAGTGAAGGCCACCATTGATAGTCAGTTAAAAAGCTACCGCCAGTAACCCTACGGAACTAATCCGTGCCGTCCGGTTACTGGCGGAATGACGCTAATAGTGCTGCAAGTCACAGCATTGTTATGCGCCGTTGCCAAGCCGTTCCACGGCCGCATCGATGCGCTCGTCACTGCCCGTAAGCGCCACCCTGATGAAGCCGTTGCCGGCGTCGCCGTAAAAGACGCCCGGGCCCACCACGATGCCCAGATCAGCGAAACGGGCTACCGTGTCCCACGTGGCTTCGCCGGCCGTGGACCACAGATAAAGCCCGGCCTTGGATTCGTGGATCTGCAATCCGAACTTTTCCAGCGCGGGAAGGATCCGCTCGCGACGGCCTCGGTAAAGGTCCTTCTGCGCCAGGACATGCCCGGCATCGCCCAGGGCCACCCGCATGGCTTCCTGCACAGGATAGGGAACGATCATGCCCGCATGCTTGCGGCTGTTGACCAGGTTGGCCACGATCGCGGTGTCGCCAGCCACGAAGGCGGCGCGGTAGCCAGCGAGGTTGGACTGCTTGCTCAGTGAGTAGACGCACAACAGGCCGTCCGTGGAGCCTCCTGTGACACGCGGGTCCAGGATGCTGGGGACAGCTTCTCCCCCGCGCTGCGCGTCCCATTCACCCCACCCCAGTTCGGCATAGCACTCGTCCGAGGCCACCACCGCTCCGAGTTCGCGTGCTTGGCTGACGATGCCACGGAGGGATTCGACATCGCGGACGCTGCCCGTAGGGTTGCCCGGAGAGTTGATCCACACGAGACGCACCTTGGCCCGGGTGGCCGGATCCAGCTCATCGAGGCTGTCTGCGGCAACAGCCGTGGCACCAGCCAACGCGGCGCCGATATCGTAGGTCGGGTAGGCCACTGTGGGCCGGACAACGACGTCCCCTGCGCTCAAACCGAGCAGGAACGGAAGCCAAGCCACAAGCTCCTTGGAACCGACCGTGGGCATGACGTCCCTGGGATCCAAACCCGGTACGCCACGGCGGCTGGCAAACCAGTCAACAACAGCCTGGCGCAGCGGCTCAGTGCCGTGGACGGTGGGATAGCCGTGAGCGTCTGAGGCGGCAGCAAGTGCATCGCGAATCAGCTCGGGAGTGGGGTCCACCGGTGTCCCGATGGAAAGATTCACAGCCCCGCCGGGATGCTTGGCGGCCGTGGCAACGTACGGCGCCATGGCCTCCCACGGATAGTCGGGCAGGTTCAAGCCAAAGGCCGGTGCCGCGGAAATCAAGGAAACAACCGCCCTTAGTGGTCTTGGTTCTGCGGGGGCAGCGCCACGATGAACGGGTGGTCCTTGCCCGTGTTGCCGATCTTTGCAGCCCCGCCCGGTGAGCCGAGGTCGTCAAAGAACTCGACGTTGGCTTTGTAGTAGTCAGCCCATTCTTCGGGGGTGTCATCCTCGTAGTAGATGGCCTCAACCGGGCACACGGGCTCGCAAGCACCGCAGTCCACGCACTCATCGGGGTGGATGTAGAGGGTACGCTCACCTTCGTAAATGCAATCGACAGGGCATTCTTCAATACATGCCTTGTCCTTGACATCCACACACGGCTGCGCGATTACGTACGTCACGTCCCAGACCTCTCCACGGTTTGTCCCGGCGATGGCCGGGGTAATACTGCCGGCATCATGCCGGGCACTCAACTTCCGAGCCTATTATCCAACAGTGTTCTGACGCCAACCTAGCCCGCGTCTTAGTATGAAACGGTGACTCCCCCGCATTTGCCGCCCCGACAATTCTTACTGACTGCCGAGCCAGGTACTCGGGTGGTGGTCCGCTACAGGATCGACGACGGCCTGACGGACGCCCTGGGCTACCTGCTGGACACCAGCGAAAGCAGTTGCACGGTCCGAACCCGGACATCCGACGTCGAGATCCCCTTGGCGATGGTTATCGCGGCGAAAATGGTTCCGCCACCCCCACCCCGCCGCAAGCGGCCCTAACGGCTGCCGGCTGGGCCTACGGACGCACGGGCTGCTCGCGGCCATAAGCGTCCGGCGGCAACGAGCATGACCAGCGTGACCACACCTATACCAAAGACCCAAACGTTGCCGACGACGTCGCCCAACACCAGTTGCTTGGCGGGTCCGCCAGCGGACAACACTCCAACTGCAGCATAAGTCACTACGCCGGCCACCGCCGTCGGAATCACGGACCGTGACCAGGCTGCCAGCCACAACTGGACAGACGCCAGCAGCAACAACGCGCCAGCAACGCCCCAAGGGACCTCGACGCCGGACCACAGCACCGCCTGCCGGTGCAGTGCCGTACCTGCCGCAGCAACGAAAAGAGCCGCCAGTACGGCCGCGGCAATGCCACGGGCCGCACCGGCGACTCCTCTCTTCATTCAGCTGTTCCTGACTTGTTCAGTCCGGTGCAGGCTATGCCTTGGCGCGTGCGCGGTTGGCCTTGGCGCGCTCGTTCGAGTCAAGAATGAGCTTGCGGATACGGATGTCCTCCGGCGTGACCTCGACGCACTCGTCTTCGCGGGCGAATTCGAGGGACTCTTCCAGGGTCAGATCGCGCGGCGGCGTCAGGTTCTCGAAGGTGTCGGAGGAAGCTGCACGCATGTTGGTGAGCTTCTTTTCCTTGGTGATGTTGACGTCCATGTCGTCGGCGCGGGAGTTCTCGCCCACGATCATGCCTTCGTAGACCTCGGAGGTTGGCTTCACGAAGAAGGAACCGCGCTCCTGCAGGTTGATCATGGCGAACGGCGTCACAACACCGGCGCGGTCGGCGATCATCGAACCGTTGGTGCGGTATTCGATGGGACCGGCCCACGGCTCGTAGCCCTCGGAGATGGAAGCTGCGATACCGGCGCCACGGGTGTCCGTGAGGAACTTGGTGCGGAAGCCGATCAGGCCACGGGCCGGAACGATGAACTCCATGCGGCACCAGCCGGTGCCATGGTTGGCCATGTTGGTCATGCGGCCCTTGCGGGCTGCCATGAGCTGGGTAACGGCACCGAGGTACTCTTCGGGGACGTCGATGGTCATGTGCTCCATCGGCTCGTGGATCTTGCCGTCGATGGTCTTGGTAACAACCTGCGGCTTGCCGACAGTCAGCTCGAAGCCTTCGCGACGCATCTGCTCGACCAGGATGGCCAGGGCGAGCTCGCCACGGCCCTGGACTTCCCAGGCGTCGGGACGCTCGGTGGGCAGAACCTTGATGGAGACGTTACCGATCAGTTCCTTGTCCAGGCGATCCTTCACCTGGCGCGCGGTGACCTTGGCACCCTTGACCTTGCCGGCCAGCGGCGAGGTGTTGATACCGATGGTCATCGAGATCGCGGGATCATCCACGGTGATCAACGGCAGCGGCTGCGGGTTCTCGGCGTCCGTGAGGGTTTCACCAATGGTGATTTCCTCGATACCGGCGACGGCGACGATTTCGCCGGGACCGGCCTCTTCGGCAGGAACGCGTGTCAGTGCCTTGGTAGCCAGCAGTTCGGTGATCTTGACGTTCTTGAGCTCACCGTTTGCCCGCGCCCAAGCTACGGTCTGGCCCTTGCGGAGCGTGCCGTTGTAGATGCGCAGCAGGGCGAGGCGGCCAAGGAACGGCGAAGCGTCCAGGTTGGTCACGTGTGCCTGCAGCACGCCGTTCGGGTTGTACGTAGGAGCCGGGATGTGCTCGATGATGGTCTTGAACAGGGGCTCAAGGTCCTCGTTGTCCGGAGCCGAGCCGTTGGCCGGCTGTTCCAGGGATGCGCGGCCAACCTTGGCGGCTGCATAGACGACGGGAACTTCGAGGACCTTGTCCAGGTCCAGGTCCGGAACTTCGTCCGCGAGGTCCGAAGCCAGGCCCAGGAGCAGGTCCATGGACTCGTGGACAACCTCGTCGATGCGGGCGTCGGGACGGTCGGTCTTGTTGACCAGGAGGATGACCGGCAGGTGCGCGGCAAGGGCCTTGCGGAGCACGAAGCGGGTCTGGGGCAGGGGACCCTCGGAGGAGTCGACCAGCAGGACGACGCCGTCAACCATGGAGAGACCGCGCTCTACCTCGCCACCGAAGTCGGCGTGGCCGGGGGTGTCGATGACGTTGATGGTGATGGTCTCGCCATTGGACGACGGGCCGTTGTAAGCAACCGTGGTGTTCTTGGCGAGGATGGTGATGCCCTTTTCGCGTTCCAGGTCACCGGAGTCCATGACACGGTCCTCAACCTCACCATGGGAAGCGAAGGAGTTGGTCTGCTTGAGCATGGCGTCAACCAGGGTGGTCTTACCGTGGTCAACGTGTGCGACGATCGCGACGTTGCGCAGATCGCTCCGCGACGCAGTGTTGGTGATGGTTTCAGACATGCGTTAATGACTCGTTTCAGTGGTGAAGTCAGCTGTTTGTATCCGCGCGCATACCTGATCGACTTGATCGGAACACACAGCGAAAAGACCCCGGGACACAGGGCACCTAACACAAGTCTAAACGCAGTTGCATTTATGAGCCTAAAAAGCAAGCCATTCAGGGCCAGGATGTGGCACTGCTCACACGGATGACGCTTTTGTAACTACAAGTCCAGATGCTGGATTTTCCTGCGCCGGTGCCCCATGATGGCAGCAGACACAGTGCCACACGGAGACCATCGATGCGACAGACTTCGGCCGCGTTCCGCATGCTCGCACCACTGATCGCCACGGGCGTTCTGTTGGTGGGCTGCGGACCAAGCCCAGTATCAACCAGTGACCCCTCTCGATCAGCCGCGCCCGCACCCGCGCAGACAGCTGCCTCGGACAAGCCTTTGAGGGTGGCCCCTGAAGCCAGTGCCCTGAACTTACCGGTGGGCTCCCTATACAAGAACCCGGCAAACAACCGCAACGAACTGGTTCTCGCCGATGTGCGCCACACGGCTGTCCTGATCGGCGATTCCCAGGCAATGCCCAAGGACTCGTGGCCCCAACAGGCCATCGCGGCCTTGGGCTACAAGTTGCACGTCGTGGGCATGGGCGGCACCGGATACGTTGCCACTAACGGCAAGACCGGCAATTACATCGACGCGCTGCAGCGCGGGGACTGGGTGTTGCCCTACGGGGATCCGCCGCTGATCGTAGTGGAAGGCGGCGGCAACGATGCCACGCAGCGTGCCACCGACGTCCAGATCACCGGCAACGCCGAACGCCTGCTGGCCGCACTCAAGAAGCGTTATCCAGGTGCCACTCTGGCGATGGTCGGAACCTTGGCCCGCGGGGCAAGCAACGGCGGCGGCCGCCGCACCGAGGTAGACGCCTTGCTCGGCCGCATAGCTGCCAAACACGGCATTCCTTTCGTGAGCGCGGGCGACTGGCTGACACGCTACAACGCGATCGGCGACCTCCAGGACGGCGTGCACATGAAGCCGTCGGGGCACGCCAAGCTGGGCGTCGTCCTGGCACGCGAGCTCGCCGCACTGGGCCTCACAATGGGGCAATGACAACAAGAGCCGGCGGTTCCCTTGTGGGGAACCACCGGCTCTTTACTGCCTATGAAAAGTACGACGCCGGTCAGGCCACCGCGGGCGGCAGCAGCAGCGAACCACCAGGGATGGCATCCAGGAGGGCCTGGGTGTAGGCCTCACGGGGATTGTCGAAGACATCATCCGTGCTGCCGGTTTCCACCAGCTTGCCCTTTTCCATCACGCAAACATGGTCGGCAATTTGCCGCACCACTGCGAGGTCGTGCGTGATGAACAAGTACGTCAGCCCGAGGTTGTCCTGCAGATCAGCGAGCAGGTTGAGGACCTGTGCCTGCACAAGGACGTCGAGGGCTGAAACGGCCTCGTCGCAGATGATGACCTCGGGGTCCAAAGCGAGGGCACGTGCGATCGCAATGCGCTGGCGTTGACCACCGGAGAGCTCGTTCGGGTACCTCTGCATCATGGACTGGGGCAACGCCACCTGATCCAAGAGCTCGCGTACCTTCTTCTCACGGCTGGCAGCGTTGCCGATCTTGTGGACGCGCAGCGGTTCTTCGATGGTCCTGAAGATGTTGTACATCGGATCCAAAGAGCCGTAAGGGTCCTGGAAGATGGGCTGCACGCGACGACGGAACTTGAAGAGTTCCTTGCCTTTAAGTCCCGCCGTGTCCACACCGTCAAAAACGATCTGGCCCTCAGTGGGCTTTTCCAGTTGCAGCACCATTTTGGCAACAGTGGACTTGCCCGATCCGGACTCCCCCACAATTGCTGTGGTTGTCCCGCGTTTAACAGCGAAGCTGACGTCGTCAACTGCAGCGAAATCGGACGTCTGGCCAAGCCCCTGACGCAGTTTGTAGATCTTTCGCAGGTTTTTGATCTGCAGGACCTCATCCTGGGCACGGTCCTGAGCAGCCGCCACGGGTGCCAGAAGATCTCCGGCTTCCACACCCTGTTCCTTGGCCACCTGGATACGGCGCGACGCAAGCGACGGTGCCGACTCCACCAAGCGGCGGGTGTACGGGTGCTGCGGGTTGCGCAGGAGCTCCAGCGAGGGACCGGCCTCAACAACGTTGCCCTGGTACATGACGATCACTTTGTCCGCGCGTTCAGCCGCAAGGCCGAGGTCGTGGGTGATGAGCAGAACAGAAGTCCCAAGCTCAGTGGTCATCTTGTCCAAGTGGTCCAGTATCCTGCGCTGCACCGTAACATCCAACGCAGACGTTGGCTCGTCGGCGATCAGGAGCTTGGGCTGGCAGCTCAGGCCAATGGCGATGAGTGCGCGCTGGCGCATGCCACCAGAGAACTCATGCGGATACTGCTTGGCGCGCCGCGCAGCATCCGGAAGGCCGGCTTCCGCAAGTACGCGGGCCACGTCCTCCGGGCCGTCCGGACGACCATTGGCCTTCAGGGTTTCCCTAACCTGGTAGCCGATCTTCCACACCGGGTTCAGGTTGGACATGGGGTCTTGGGGAACCATGCCGATGTGGCTGCCGCGGAGCTCGATCATGCGCTTTTCCGAAGCGTGGGCAATGTCTTCGCCGTCGAGCAGGATCTGCCCGCCCGAGACGCGACCATTGTTGGGCAAGAGACCGATGGCAGCCAGTGCCGTCGTCGACTTTCCTGAACCCGACTCCCCCACAATGGCTACCGTTTCGCCAGGCATGATCGACAGGTGGGCGTTTTTAACCGCCTTGACCTCACCGGATCCGGTCTTGAAGGTGATGGCCAGGTCCTTGATCTCCAGGATGGGCCGTACTGGTGCAGTGGCTTCATCAATTCTGATGTTGGCAGAAGTCATGGTCGCCTCCTTAGCGCTGACGGCTCTTGGGATCAAGAGCATCGCGGACGGCGTCGCCAAGCATGATGAAGCTCAGGACGGTGATGGACAGGGCAGCTGCCGGGTAGAGCAGAATTCCGGGGTTGGTCCGGATAGACGCGTTGGCCGCGGAGATGTCGTTACCCCACGACATCACGCTGCCGGGTAGCCCGACACCCAGGAAGGACAGGGTGGCTTCCAGGACGATGAACACGCCCAGTTCAAGCGTGGCAAGGACGATCACGGGTGCCAAAGCGTTCGGCAGCGCATGCTTGACCAGGGCACCGAACTTGGAAACACCCAGTGACCGGGCCGCTGTGACAAAGTCTGCATTGCGGACTTCGATGACAGCGCCTCGGGTAATACGTGCCATTTGGGGCCACGCAAGCAGGGATATCGTCAGGACCACTGTCCACACGCTTCTGTTCTCGCGGAACAGCGGCAGCTGGGTGATGACCAAGGCGCCAAGGATGATCGGCAAGGCAAAGAAGATATCCCCGAGACGGGCCAGGACGGCGTCAAGCCATCCGCCGTAGTAGCCGGCCAGCGCACCAAGAGTAACGCCAATGATGACGACGGCAAGCACGGACAGGACACCGACGGACAGGGAAGCCTGCGTACCGTGGATCACGCGGGAATAGACGTCGCAACCTTGAAGGGTGAAGCCCAGCGGGTGGCCAGCGGTAGGCGGGCCCTCGGAGTTTGCCAGCTGGCAGTCACTGTTGGGCTCCACACTAGTGAAGAGGCCCGGGAAGAGGGCTACCGTCACAAGGAGCAGGATCAGCAGCGAGGAGACGATGAACAGTGGCCGGCGGCGAAGCTTGCGCCATGCATCCGCCCAGAGGCTCAGGGGCGCCTGATCCGTCTTGACGGCATCAGTGGCCAACAGCGGCGTCTCCTCGACGGGGGCCACGAAGTGTTCAGTATTACTGGTCATAACGAATCCTCGGGTCAAGCCAGGCGTACAGGAGGTCAACCAAGAGATTGGTGATAACGAAAACCAAAACCAGGACGCTCACGATGGCAACGATGGTCGGGCCTTCGCTTCGCTGGATGGCCTGGAAAAGTTTGTTACCCACTCCGGGCACGTTGAAGATACCCTCGGTGACAATGGCACCACCCATGAGGCCACCCAGGTTGGCACCAAGGTAGGTCACAACAGGAATCAACGAGTTCCTGAGAATGTGGGCAATTACAACGCGGGGACGCGAAAGTCCTTTTGCAGTAGCCGTACGGACGTAGTCCGCATTCATGTTCTCGCTGACAGAGGCGCGGGTAAGCCGCAGCACATACGCAAAGGACACCAGACCCAATACGACGGCCGGAAGAATCAGGTTGCCCCAGTCAGCGTTGGCACCCACTGTGGGTTTTGCCCAACCAAGTTGGACACCGAAGACGAGTTGGAAAACGAAGCCCAGAACGAAGGTCGGGACGGCGATCACCAGGAGCGAGACGACGAGGACCGTCGAGTCGAACAGCTTGCCCTTTTTGAGTCCGGCGAAGACACCGAAAGCAATGCCGAAGACGGCCTGGATTATGAGGGCTTCGATGGCAAGCATTGCCGTCACAGGGAAGGCCCTGGCCAGGGAATCGGCGATGGGCTGTTGAGTGAAGTCAACGCCAAGATTGAAGGTGAACAAGTTCTTGATGAAGAGCCCATATTGAACCCAGAATGGCTGGTCCAGGTTGTACTGGGCCCGGAGAGCATCGATGACGCTCTGCGGTGGCTGGCGTTCTCCGAAGAGGGCCGCGATCGGGTCGCCGGGTAGGGCGAAGACCATGTAATACACGAGGAGGGTGGTCCCCAGGAAAACCGGGATGACCTGGAGGAGCCTACGGAAGATGAAGCGAACCACGGGTCACCCCTCTTCGGTGGTTGGGCGTTGGTGTGTCATGTGTGCCTTCCTGCCAAGCAAGCAAGGGGGGCCCGGCGCGTTGGCCGGACCCCCTTTGCCTTACGGCAAGTTCAGATCCTGGGGACTACTTGGCTTCGATGTCGAAGTAGCGAATGCCGCCGTTCCAGCCGGTTTCAGCTGAGACGACATTGTTGCTCCATACGATCGGGGTAGCCCGGTACCACAATGGCAGACCGGGGAGGTCCTTGAACAGGATCTCCTGTGCCTGGTTGAACTTGGTGTTGGCGTCTTCCGGAGTCTTGGCTGCAAGGCCGTCCTTGAGGAGCTTGTCGAACTCGGGGTTCGAGTACTTCTCGTAGTTGGAAGAGGCGTTGGTTGCCCACACCGGTCCGAGGAAGTTGTACAGCGACGGGTAGTCGCCCTGCCAGCCGGCGCGGGTCAGGCCCGGAAGGGACTGAGACTTGCGCAGGTCCAGGACTTCAGCAAACTTGGCGAACGGCTGGATTTCAGCTTGGATGCCGAGGTTGTTCTTGAAGCCGTTGGCTACAGCATCGATCCATTCCTTGTTGCCACCGTCAGTGTTCGAGGCAATCAGGAGCGGCTTGGAACCGTCGTACGGCTTGATCTTCTCGGCCTGTGCCCACAGATCCTTGGCCTTGGCGGCGTCGAACTTGAGGACATCGCTGCCCGGGATGGAATCGTTGTAGCCGTCGAGCACCGGTGCCGTGAATTCCGTCGCCGGGGTGCGCGTGCCGTTGAAGATCACCTTGGTGATTTCTTCGCGGTTGATCGCGTGGGAAAGAGCCTGCCGGCGCAAGGTTCCAGCTTCACCCTGGAAGTTCGGGTTGTAGCCCGGGATGTTCAGGGTGGCGTTGTTGGCGTTCGGACGCGTGGAGTTACGGTCCGGGAAGTCCGTGGTGTAGGTCTTCAGTGCGTTGGACGGCACGACGTCAGTGATGTCGAGGTTGTCGGCCTGGAGGTCCGTGTATGCGGGGCCCGGATCGGTGTAGAACTTGAAGGTCACGCCACCGTTCTTGGCAGCGCGGGGACCCGTGTAGTCAGCGTTCTTGACGAGGGAGATGGACTGGTCGTGTACCCAGGCGCCTTCCTTCTCGAACTTGTACGGGCCGTTGCCGATCGGGTTCTCGCCAAACTTCTTGGAATCCTTCAGAGCTTCCGAGGGAAGCGGGTAGAAGGCGGAGTATCCAAGTCGCAGGGACCAGTCAGCTTCCGGCTGGGTCAGCTTGACCGTGATGGTCTGGTCGTCCGTGGCAGCCAGGCCGGACATGGTCTGTGCCGTCGGTGCCGGAGTCGAGGTCTTCTTGCCGTCGGCCGATGTGGTCTCGGTGACTGCGCTGACATCGGCGTAGCCTTCGATGGACTCGAAGAAGAAGCCGTTGTTCTGGAGGTTAGTGCTCAGTGCGGCGAAGTTCCAGGAGTCAACAAACGTCTTTGCCGTGACGGGCTCGCCGTTGGTGAACTTGGAACCGGACTTAACCTTGATGGTCCAGTTCTGCGAGTCTGTGGTTTCAATCGACTCCGCCAGTGCGTTGACGGGCTTGCCGTCTGAGTCGTAGGCGCGAAGACCCTCGAACAGCAGCTCTACCACGCGGCCACCGTACACCTCGTTGGTGTTGGCCGGCAGCAGCGGGTTCTGCGGTTCGTTGCTGTATGCGGAAATGACCTTGTTCGGGTCAGCTGCGGCAGAGCTGTTCGTGTTGCTGCCGCCACCGCCGCCGCAACCGGTCACTGCGAGGGCGATAATCGCCGCTACGCCTAGAGCTTTGGAAGTGCGCGAGAAACGCATTCCGCCTCCTATGAGTCGTGGAGTTGAACAGGGAAAACTCGAGATCTCCCCCAGGCACAGGCACAGTTTCCTACTGTGACGTTGCCAACATGTGTGTGTAAGCCTACCCACATTGTGTCCGGATGTTGGGACTTGATGGCCAAACTGTAACCGTTCCGCAACCTCCAGATGCCTAAATTGCCGGGGATTTCAAGTCAAACGCTACTCGGTGGTAATATTCGCTGTCTGACAGCAGGACAGGACAGTTTTTGGCACAAAAAGAGCCCCGGCTCTTTCGAACCGGGGCCCTCCTCAACGTGGGAGTTGTGTTGCGTCCTAGACGTTGAAGCGGAACTCCACAACATCGCCGTCGGCCATGACGTACTCTTTGCCTTCGATCCGGACCTTGCCGCGGGACTTCGCCTCGGACATGGAGCCGGCCTCGACGAGGTCATCGAAGGAGACAACTTCAGCCTTGATGAAGCCACGCTGGAAGTCGGAGTGGATCACACCGGCTGCCTGCGGTGCCGTGTCACCCTGGCGGATGGTCCATGCCCGGGTTTCCTTGGGGCCGGCGGTGAGGTAGGTCTGCAGCCCCAAGGTGTGGAAACCAACGCGTGCCAACTGGTCCAGGCCGGATTCGGTCTGGCCGTTCATCTCCAGCATCTCGCGGGCCTCTTCCTCGTCCAATTCAACGAGGTCGGATTCAAGCTTCGCATCAAGGAAGATGGCATCTGCCGGAGCAACCAGTGCCCGCAGTTCGTCCTGCTTGGCCGGGTCTCCAAGAATCCCTTCATCCGCGTTGAACACATAGATGAAGGGTTTGGCGGTCAAAAGGCCAAGTTCCTTGAGATGGGCCATCTCCAGCTTGTCGCTCTTGATGGACGAGAAGATCGTGTCGCCGCGTTCAAGCACAGCCTGGGCGGCCTTGATGGCAGCGAGCTCAGCAGCCTCGCGCTTCTTGATCTTTACTTCTTTTTCGATGCGCGGGATGGCGTTTTCGATGGTCTGAAGATCGGCCAGGATGAGCTCGGTGTTAATGGTCTCCATATCGGAGCCCGGGTCAACCTTGCCGTCCACGTGGATCACATCGGGGTCATCGAACACGCGGACAACCTGTGCGATTGCCTCGGCCTCGCGGATGTTTGCGAGGAACTTGTTGCCCAGGCCTTCGCCCTCGGACGCACCCTTCACGATGCCGGCGATGTCCACGAAGGACACCGGCGCGGGCAGCAACTTCTGCGAACCGAAGATCTCTGCCAGCTTCGCCAGCCGTGGATCCGGCAGGTTCACGACACCGACATTTGGTTCGATCGTTGCGAACGGATAGTTCGCAGCGAGCACCTGATTGCGGGTCAGTGCGTTGAAAAGGGTTGATTTGCCGACGTTGGGCAGTCCGACGATGCCAATAGTAAGAGCCACGAGCATTGATTCTACCCGTTGGGAAGTTGAGTGCGCTTGTTCGTGCCACGGCGGCCAGCGGGGCGCAGTCGCTAAAACTGTCGTACCCCTGTGACAGGGTTGCCACATGGATGGATTTGGATTGCTTTTAGCCCTGCTCATGCTGCTGATAGGCGCCGCTGTGGGTCTCGCGGCGGGTTATGTGGTCTTCCGACGCCGGGGCGCCGCCTTGGAGGAAGACTTCGACGCCGTTTCGTCACGGCTTTCAGATGTGTCGGCGCAGCTCGCCGCCGCCGACGCCGAACGCCGCCTGCTGTTCACGCAGAACCGTGAACTAAACGCGGCCAGGAACTCCGACGGCAGCGTCCTGCGTGCCCTGGGACCTGTTGCCGAGAAGCTAACGGCTGTGCAGCAACAGGTATCGCTACTGGAGCGTGACCGGGTGGAGCAATACGGCCAGCTTGCCCAGCAACTCCAGGACGCCCGGTTGTCCGACGAACAGCTCCTTCGGTCTACTCACGCCCTGGCCTCGGCGCTCCGTTCCAACAGTGCCCGCGGCCAGTGGGGTGAGGTCCAGCTGCGCAGGGTGGTTGAGGCCTCCGGCATGCTCCGCCATGTCGATTTCTTCGAGCAAGTTCATTCCGGGCGGACCGAGAACACACTGCGCCCGGACCTGGTGGTGCAACTGCCCGGCGGCAAGCAGCTGGTGGTGGACGCCAAAGTCCCCCTGGCTTCATACCTCTCCGCACAAGAGCAGGTGCACGGAGACGGATCGTTCGGCGAATCGGTGACTCCCTCCACGAACCATGACTCAAAGACGCTGCTGGCGCAGCACGCCAAGGCCCTCAAGGCTCATATCGACGCCCTGGCCGCCAAGAAGTACTGGGACATCCCAGGGAACTCCCCCGAGCTGGTCATCTGCTTCCTGCCTGCAGAATCCATTTTGGCCTCCGCCCTTGAAGCCGACCCCGCCCTATTGGAGCATGCACTGTCCAGGAATGTCGTCCTGGCATCGCCGGGAACGCTGTTGGCTGTCCTCAAATCGGTAGCCTTCACCTGGCGGCAGGATGTCCTCACGGACAGCGCCCACGAGCTCTTCGAGCTCGCCAAGCAGCTCTATGAGCGCATGGGCACCCTCGGTGAGAATGTTGGCAAGCTGGGCAGCTCCCTGAAGACCTCGGTAGACCGCTACAACGCGATGGTCGGCACCCTGGAAGCCCGGGTCCTCCCGACCGCACGGAAACTCAACACCATGGACGATGCCGGGCTGGCCGCGCCAATGTCCATCGAGGCCGTTCCCCGGGCTCTGGCGGCCCCTGAGTTGCTGGCCGTCGACTCCTACGAGCAGAGCGAACCGGTGGGCGCTCACGAGGACAGGGAAGACCGCGAGTCTGCGGCCTAGGTGACGGCTTAAAGAGAGCGACCCGCCGTGGACATTCTCGCAAGAGAGAGTGTCCACAGCGGGTCGGCTCGGATGTCAGCCTTGTTAGGAGGAGCCTTGTTAGGAGGTGGGTCGGTTTCCACGTCCGCCAAGGGCGCGGGAGACGTCGCCGGCCTTCTTGAGAGTAGCCCTCAACTCCTTGGGGAGCGAGAACAGGAGGTCTTCCTCTGCCGTGACCACTTCTTGGACTTCGCCATAGCCGTAGTCAGCCAGGAGGCGCAAAACATCTTTGACGAGTACCTCGGGGACAGAGGCTCCTGAGGTCACGCCGACGGTGGCCACACCCTCAAACCATGCTTCATCCACCTCATTGGCAAAGTCCACCCTGTAGGAGGTCCGGGCACCGTATTCAAGGGCCACTTCAACCAGGCGTACCGAGTTGGAAGAGTTTGCCGACCCGACAACAATGACCAGATCGGCCTGCGGTGCGATCTTCTTGATGGCCACCTGCCGGTTGGTGGTGGCGTAGCAAATGTCGTCGCTGGGCGGATCCTGGAGCGTAGGGAACCGGTCCTTCAGCAGGCGAACGGTCTCCATGGTTTCATCCACGCTCAGGGTGGTCTGCGACAGCCAGATGGTCTTCTCGGGATCTCGGACGGTGACCTTGTCTACCTCGTGCGGACCGTTGATGATCTGGATGTGTTCCGGAGATTCACCAGCCGTTCCTTCGACTTCCTCGTGGCCCTCATGGCCGATGAGGAGGATGTCGTAGTCTTCCTTGGCGAAGCGAACAGCTTCTTTGTGGACTTTGGTCACCAGAGGGCAGGTGGCGTCGATGGTCCGAAGACCACGGTCCTCCGCGGACTGGACCACGGCCGGCGAGACACCATGCGCGGAAAAGATCACCAGCGCGCCTTCGGGGACTTCGTCGGTTTCCTCGACAAAAATGGCGCCCTGCTCTTCCAGCGAGCTGACCACGTGGACGTTGTGGACGATCTGCTTGCGGACGTAGACGGGTGGGCCGTAGTGCTCAAGGGCTTTCTCGACAGCAATGACCGCCCTGTCCACACCGGCACAATAACCGCGTGGGGCCGCCAGCAGTACCTTCTTGGGCCCCGTGACGGGAGCCGCCGCCTGTACCTCTTCCGGAGAACGCCGTCTGCGGGGCACCGTGGGCATAGGAATGGAAACTGCTGTGCTGGTCATCCCTCTATGCTACCGGCCAGTCCTTTACGCTTGGGCAGAACGTGACCGTTGTCGCCCTGACACGAGCCAAGCTATGACTCCTGCCACCAGGAGTGCCCCTGATGCCACCGCGGCGATGACTATCCATTCTCCGAAGCCAGTCCTGGCAGCGGTCAAGAATTCCTGTTTGAAAAGTTCGGCCACCCCGTTGGCACTGGAGAGCTTCCCGATCATTCCACCGGCAAGGTTTCCCGCCGCCGTCCACAGCGCGGCGAGCGCCAGGCCGCCCAGGCCTATCCACACCAACACCACGGACCGTCGTCGCGCCACAGCGAGGGCCAAGAGCGCTGAAACGCCGGCGCCGACGGCGGCGATCCACCACAATGGCGCAAAGGCTGCAACGCGTTCAATGAGCTGCCGGTGGGAAGGCTCCCCCAGCGACACCAGGCTTTCCGACGGAACATCAAGCCTGATTCCTGTGGCCGTGGCGAAATGATCCCGGATCAACCTGACGAGGGGACCGACGTCGAGCAGCAGCGCAGTAGTTGCCGCGCTCTCCTCGGGCTGTGACCCGGCAGTGAAATTGAGCCGGTGGCTGTTTCTTACGGTTTCTTCCCATGCCTGCGGGTAGTCGCTCCAGGATTGCATGCCGGACGCGGCGTTCCGCAGCGCGTCAGCAGCCAAGTTTTGGATTGGCCCCGGGAGGCTGACCGAGGATTCGAAAGTTCCCACGGCGGCGGTTGCCAGCTGGCTCTGGAATTCAGGATCGCTGCCCAAGGCGCCGGCCAAACGGACGAAACCCGTTTCCTGGACGATGGTCTGGTCCACCCACGCAGCCGGAACTGCAACGGCCGTGAGCAGTACGGCGAGAACCACGCCCAATGCTGAGACAAATGTGCGCAAAGTCATCCTCAGTGTCGGGGTCTGTGCCACCATCCTAGGTCTGTCCACAGGATACGAAAAATGTCAGGGCCTGGCGCTAAAGCTATGGATAGAGTTGGAAGGCCGGCCCGCACCCATGGCCGCACCCTAGCGAGGACAAAGACATGCAGTCAGAATCACGGACCCAGGTACGAACACGGACTCTCCATGTCCGCTGATGCAACGCCGGAGTCTACGCTGCCCGGGACCGCTGCTGAGACCAGCCCGGATAATCCTTGGCCGCTGCAACTGTTGTCCCGCAAGCTCAAAGCCCACATCGAGCGAGCCCCCGCAGCATGGATCGAAGGCCAGGTCATCGAACTGAACCGTCGGGGTGGCAACGCGTTCCTGACGTTGCGCGACGTGGACGCCGAAATATCACTCCCGGCCTCAGTGTGGTCAACGGTCCTGGATCGCCAGAAGATCCCCTTGGAACGCGGCTCGCGTGTGGTTGCCTTGGTCAAGGCTGACTTCTGGGTCAAGACCGGACGCCTGAACATGTCAGTCAAGGACATCAGGCCGGTGGGCCTGGGCGATCTGCTGGCCCGGATCGAGCGGCTCCGGCAGGCTTTGGCAGCGGAGGGCCTGTTCGCCGAATCCCGGAAACGGAAATTGCCATTGCTCCCCCACCGCATCGGTCTCATCACCGGGCGGGATTCGGACGCCAAGAAGGATGTCCTGCGCAATGCTGCGCTGCGTTGGCCTGCCGTTGAATTCGACGTACGCGAGGTTGCGGTCCAAGGCAACACTGCTGTTTCGCAGATCATCGGAGCCTTGAAGAAGCTGGACGCCGACCCGCACGTGGACGTCATTGTCCTGGCCCGCGGTGGCGGTGCCTTGGAAGACCTCCTGCCCTTCAGCAGCGAGGAACTCATCCGTGCGGTAGCTGCAGCCACTACCCCTGTTGTCAGTGCGATCGGACATGAAGCCGACCGGCCCATCCTGGACGACGTCGCGGACCTCCGCGCATCGACGCCCACTGATGCGGCCAAGCGGATCGTTCCCGACGTCGCCGAGGAACTGGCCATGGTGCGCCAGGCACGGGACCATCTCCGCCGAAGCATCAGCCGAATGGTGGATCGGGAAACGGACCGGCTCCATGCGCTGAGATCCAGGCCGGTTCTGGCCGCACCGGATTCAATGGTGGCAGCACGCGCCGACGACATCATGCGTCTTCAACGGCGTTCCCACGCGGCCGTCAACACGGCAGTCCTCCGGGCCCTGGACCAGGTCCACCACTTGCGCGCACAGGTGAGGGCGCTTTCACCGCAGAAAACGCTGGATCGCGGCTATGCCGTAGTCCAACTCGTCGGCGAGGACCAGAAGGGGCACACGGTGGTTAGCGGCCCCGGGCAGGCCCCGGAAGGCAGCGCCCTGGCCATTCGCGTGGCGGAGGGTCGCTTCAGGGCCGTGTCCACCGGCCACGGAGAAATCGCCGAACGCTGACTACCGGGCCGGAATCCCACGCCGTCGACTCACGTATCCCTGCCGAACACAAAGGACCATCATGACCGAGATCAACCCGACCACACCGTCACCGGACTCCTTGGACTCCCTGAGCTACGAGGAAGCCCGGGAACAACTCGTAGCCGTTGTGGGCCGTTTGGAGGCCGGCGGAGCCAGCTTGGAAGAATCCCTGGCCCTCTGGGAGCGGGGCGAGGCCTTGGCCAAACGCTGCGAGGACTGGCTTGAGGGCGCCCGCCGGCGCCTCGCGACCGCCAGGGAAGCAAACAACGACGGCGCAGCTGCCGCCGGAACGGACTAGAAGCCGGTCCTCCTGCGCGGCTTAGGATGCCTGGACGAGGGCGCGTTCAGCGGCAACGTCGAAGTCCGCCTTCGGCCATTCCAGCGACATTCCTTCGAGGGCATCCAAAAGCAGCTGCTGGACAGCGATGCGGGCGTACCACTTCCTGTTGGCAGGAACCACGTGCCACGGAGCGATGTCCGTGGACGTCTTCCCGAAGGCCGTGTTGTAGGCATCCATGTAGTCAGGCCAGAACGCCCTTTCGGCGAGGTCTGTCCGGCTGTATTTCCAGTGCTTGCTGGGATCGTCAAGCCGGGCAAGCAAGCGCTTCTTCTGCTCGTCCTGGCTGATGTTGAGCATGACCTTGACGATGGTGGTGCCCTGCTCGGCGAGGCGGGCCTCGAAATCGTTGATCGCCGCATACCGCCGCTCCAGCTCGTCGGCGTCCGCCCAGGCGTGGACACGGTGAATCAGGACATCCTCATAGTGGGAACGGTCGAACACGCCCACCATGCCAACGTCCGGTACTTGTTTCTCGATCCTCCACAGGAAGTCGTGCGACTTTTCTTCGTCCGAGGGCGCCTTGAAAGCACTCAGCTGAACACCTTGCGGGTCCATGGCACCCACAACGTGGCTGACGATCCCGCCTTTGCCAGCAGTGTCCATGGCCTGCAGTATCAACAGGAGCCGCTTGGTGCTGCCGAACTTGCCTTCGGCGAAAAGCTTCTCCTGTAGTTCCTTGAGCCTCGCGTCCTGGGCAACCAACAACCCCTGGCCGTCAGCCTTAACGCCCCTGTAGCCAGGAGTTGAAGCGGGATCCACATTCTCAAGCGAAAAACCGGACCCCACCCTCAGTACTTCGGCTGGACTCTTGGAAAACTCGACTGCTTCGGCCATCGGCGTGCCTTTCTGCCAGGCTGCGCCCCCGCGGCGCAGCCATGGAACTCAGGCTAGACGATATGAAGTGAGGGCGTTAGGTCCCTGCCCGTCCGGTGCGGCCCATTGTCGCCGGGCGGCCGCGCAGCGCCGGCCTGGCATGGGGCG
>NZ_JBHUCD010000032.1:0-27694 GCF_042786555.1 Paenarthrobacter sp. NPDC056912 | reverse complement strand
CCCGGCGCGTAGGGTTGCGGTTGTTCATCCAGGCCGGCCCAGTACTCCTCGAACGGATCAAGGATCTTCCAGGACAGCTCCACTTCCTGATGCCGCGGGAACAACGGCGGCTCACCGAGCAACACATCCAGGATCAGCCGCTCGTAGGCTTCCGGGCTGGACTCCGTGAACGAGTGCCCATAACCGAAGTCCATGGTCACATCACGGACTTCCATCTGCGTGCCCGGGACCTTGGACCCGAACCGGATCGTGGCACCCTCATCAGGCTGGACCCGGATCACCACGGCGTTCTGACCGAAATCATCCTCACCATGGTCACGGAAGAGCAGGTTCGGGGCCCGCTTGAACACCACCGCGATCTCCGTGACGCGCCGGCCCAGGCGCTTGCCGGCCCGCAAATAGAACGGCACACCATTCCAACGCCGGGTATTAATGTCCACCCGGATCGCCGCGAACGTCTCCGTCTTCGAATCGGCCGGGATGCCGTCCTCGTCCAGGTAACCCAGGACTTCCTCCCCGCCCTGCCAACCACCGGTGAACTGACCGCGTGCCGAATGCGTGGACAAATCCTCGGGCAACTTGACCGCGGCGAGGACCTTTTCCTTCTCTGCCCGCAGGTCATCGGCGTTGAAGGAAATCGGCTCTTCCATCGCCGTCAACGCGAGCAACTGCAGCAGGTGGTTCTGGATCACGTCCCGGGCAGCACCCACGCCGTCGTAATACCCCGCCCGGCCACCGGTGCCGATGTCCTCGGCCATGGTGATCTGGACATGGTCCACGTAATTGGCGTTCCACAACGGCTCGAACAACTGGTTCGCGAAACGCAGCGCCAGGATGTTCTGCACTGTTTCCTTGCCCAGGTAATGGTCGATCCGGAACACGGCATCGGCCGGGAACACGGACTCCACAATGTCGTTGAGCTGCCGGGCCGACTCGAGGTCGTGCCCGAACGGCTTCTCGATCACCACCCGGCGCCACTGGCCCGGCCTGGCCTGCGCCAGGCCGTGCTTGGAGAGCTGGCGGCAGACCTGCTCGAACGCCTTGGGCGGGATGGACAGGTAGAAGCCGTGGTTACCGCGGGTGCCCCGGGTCTCATCCAGCTCATCCAGAACGTCACCGAGACGCTCGAACGCATCGTCGTCGTCGAACTCGCCCTGGACAAAACGGATACCGGAAGCAAGCTGCTCCCACACCGCTTCATCGAACTTAGTCCGGGCGTGGGCCTTGACGTTCTCCTTGACCTCCGCAGCGAAGTCCGCGTTATCCCACTCCCGGCGGCCGAAACCCACCAAAGCGAAACTCGGCGGAAGCAGGCCACGGTTCGCGAGGTCATAAACCGCGGGCATGAGCTTTTTACGGGCAAGGTCACCGGTAACTCCGAAGAACACCAACGACGACGGCCCGGCAATGCGGTTCAGGCGCCGGTCCCGCGGATCCCGCAAAGGGTTCCGCAGGCCGGCGTTCTTCCTGCCGTTTTCAGTTTCTGGCATGTTTGTTTCTGTGCCTTAGCTTTCGAGTGCGCTGGCCTGGTTGGCCAGCGCAGCGACGACTTCCTGGAGCTGCGCCACGCCTGCTGCACGCTCGGTGAGGTGCAGGCGCAGTACGGGGCGGCCATGGCCTTCCAGCACCTGGGCATCGCCCGACGCCTGTGCCGCGATGAGCTGACCGAACGTGAAGGGACGCTCAGGGATTTCGAGGTCGGTGGATGATGCTGCAGTGATCTGCAGGAAGACTCCGATGGCCGGTCCGCCCTTGTGGAACTGGCCGGTGGAGTGAAGGAACCGCGGGCCCCAACCGAACGTCACCGGACGGCCACTGACAGCAGCGAGTTCGTCACGGATGTCTTCGAGCGGGGCGTGCGAAATGCGGTCCAGATAGGCCTGGACGCTCAAATAGCCATCAGGGCCAAGCTGGGCCAGGAGCGCCTGCACAGCTTCGGTGGCCGTTGACGCAGAACCCAGCCAGTCGCCGCCTCGGACCTCCACTGCCCCGTCGGTGAAGGCGGCAGGGGTGGGTTCCGGGCGTGCGTCCAGCAAGCCGCGCGCAGCCACTTTGGCGGCTTCGACGTCGGGCTGGTCGAACGGGTTGATGCCCAGCAGGCGCCCGGCAACCGCGGTGGCGAATTCCCAGACAAACATCTGGGACGGCAATCCACCGGCAATGGCCACTTCGTTCTCACGAAGTTCGACGTCGGCATCGGCACCTACCAGCCGCACCACCAGGACGTCCTCGGCGCCGTTGAGGGCCTCCGGGGAATCCGGACCGGCGACGACCGGCAGAACACCGGTGCCCAGCTTGCCAGTGGATTCGGCGATGAGCTGCTCGGCCCAGTCAGCGAAACCGACAATGCCCGAACCATCCTCCGCGATGACGATCTTGTTGCGCAGCGGGCTGGTGCCGCCCAGGGCGATACCCAGAGCCAGGCCGATGTTGTCAGCTGAGTCCTCGTTAAGGATTTCAGCTGCTTCTTCGGCCTCGTCCAGGAAGGCCTGGATGTCCACACCGGCAAGGCCACAAGGGACCAAACCGAAAGCTGTGAGTGCCGAGAAGCGTCCGCCAACATTGGGATCAGCGTTGAATACCGCACGGTAGCCAGCCTCGCGGGAGGCCTTGTCCAAGGGAGAGCCCGGGTCCGTGACGATGATAATCCGGCTCTTGGCATCGATACCGGCGTCGTTGAACGCCTTCTCGAACACCCGTCGCTGGGAATCCGTCTCAACAGTAGAGCCCGACTTGGAGGAAACGACGATAGCCGTCTCCGCCAGCCGGTCGTTCAAGGCAGCGCCGACCTGCTCAGGGTCAGTACTGTCCAGCACAGTCAGCTCGACGCCGGCGGTACCGGCAATAACCTCAGGAGCCAAGGAAGACCCACCCATGCCACAGAGGACAATGCGGGTAACTCCTTCGGCGCGGAGGGCATCACGAAGTTCCAGAATGTCCCCGACCAGAGCCTGGGACACGGTGGCCGCTTCTACCCAGCCGAGACGGATCGCGGACTCGGACTCCGCCTCAGGACCCCACAAAGTGTGGTCCTTGGCGAAAATCCGGGTTGCGATCTTCTCATCGACCAGACCGTCAATGTGCTGGGCAATAGCCTGCTGGGCGGCGCCGCTGGCGTCGTAGCTGATTGTGCTCATAGTGGGTTAGGAAGCCTTCCGTGCGGTGACGAGTGCGCCTTCGACGTCGGCGAGGAGTTCCTTCCAGGAGCCAACGAACTTCTCGAGGCCTTCGGTCTCAAGAAGGGTCACGACGTCGTTGTAGGAGACGCCGAGTGCTTCCAGGGCGTTGAGGGTCTCATTCGCTTCGTCGTAGGTGCCGGTGATGGTGTCACCGGTGACTACGCCGTGGTCGAAGGTAGCGTCCAGGGTCTTTTCCGGCATGGTGTTGACCACGCCGGCAGCAACCAGTTCCGTCACGTAAAGGGTGTCCGGGTAGGCCGGGTCCTTCACGCCGGTGGAAGCCCACAGGGGACGCTGGGGGAGGGCGCCAGCTTCGGCAAGTACTGCCCAGCGCTCGGTGGAGAAGAGCTCCTCGTAGACCTGGTAGGCCAGGCGGGCGTTGGCAACGCCTGCCTTGCCCTTCAGTGCCTTGGCTTCATCAGTGCCGATGCCGTCAAGGCGCTTGTCGATTTCAGAGTCCACGCGGGAGACGAAGAACGATGCCACGGAGTGGATCTTGGAGAGGTCGTGGCCGTTCTCCTTTGCCTGCTCCAGGCCGGACTGGAAGGCATTGATGACCGCGCGGTAGCGCTCCAAGGAGAAGATCAAGGTCACGTTGACGCTGATGCCCTCGGCCAGGGTTGCCGTGATGGCCTCGAGGCCTTCCAGGGTTGCGGGAATCTTGATGTGGACGTTGTCCTTGTTGACCTTGGCGTACAGGTGCTTGGCCTCGGCGATGGTGCCGGCGGTGTCCCAGGCAAGGCGGGGGTCCACCTCGATGGAGACGCGGCCATCCACGCCATTGGTAGCGGCGGCAATCGGCGCGAAGAGATCGCAGGCGTCAGCGACGTCCGTGGTGGTAATTTCGAAAATGGTCTCTTCGACGCTGGCGCCGGCTGCGGCCTGCGCTGCAATGGTGGCGTCGTAGTCCGTACCGGAGGTGATGGCGGCGTGGAAGATCGACGGGTTGGTGGTAACACCAACCACGTTCTTTTCATCGATGAGCTTCTGCAGGGTGCCGGTATCCAGGCGGGTGCGGGAGAGGTCATCGAGCCAGATCGAAACGCCGGCGTCAGAGAGCTGCTGCGTGGGAGTGCTAGACATGTGTTTTTCTCCTTGTGAGAGGGAAGCAGACAGTTATGCGTTGGAGTCTGCGAGGGAGTCTTTGGCTGCGGCCGCGACGGCTTCGGCGGTGATGCCGAATTCGTTGAAGAGCCGCTTGTAGTCTGCCGAGGCGCCGAAGTGCTCCAGGGAGATGGAGCGACCGGCGTCGCCGACGAATTCGCGCCAGCCCAGGGCCAGCCCGGCTTCGACGGAAACGCGGGCCTTCACGGCGGCCGGGAGTACGGACTCGCGGTAAGCCTCGTCCTGCTTGTTGAACCACTCGACGCAGGGCATGGAGACAACGCGTGCTGCGATGCCTTCGGCCTGGAGTGCTTCACGTGCCTGGACTGCGAGCTGGACTTCCGAGCCGGTGCCGATCAGGATGACCTGGGCGTCAACGGTTTCGCCGTCCTTGGAGGCTTCGGCCAGGACGTAACCGCCCTTGGCCACACCTGCGGTGGAAGCGAAAGTGTCACCGGTGGCTTCACCTTCGCCACGGGCGTAGGTGGGGATGTTCTGGCGGGTGAGGACAATGCCGGCCGGGTTCTCGTGGTTCTCCAGCATGACCTTCCAGGCAGCGGAGACCTCGTTGGCGTCCCCGGGACGGACAACGTCCAGGCCCGGGATGGCACGCAGGGACGCGAGCTGCTCCACGGGCTGGTGGGTGGGTCCGTCTTCGCCGAGGCCGATGGAGTCGTGCGTCCACACGTACAGGGACGGGACACCCATCAGCGCGCCAAGGCGGATAGCCGGGCGCTGGTAGTCACTGAAGATCAGGAACGTGCCGGAGAATGCACGGGTGCGGCCGTGCAGGGAAATTCCGTTCACGATCGACGCGGCAGCGTGCTCACGGATACCGAAGTGCAGCACACGTCCGTACGGGTTGCCCTTCCAGGCATCCGTGGAACGCGAGGTCGGGATGAACGACGGCGAGCCTTCGATGGTGGTGTTGTTCGACTCCGCGAGGTCAGCAGAACCGCCCCAGAGCTCGGGAAGGACCGGGCCAATCGCGTTCAGGACCTTGCCCGACGCTGCACGGGTGGAAACATCCTTGCCGGCTTCGAACACCGGCAGGGCAGCGTCGATGCCCACAGGCAACTTCTTCGCTTCAACACGCTCCAACAGGGCAGCAGCATCCGGGTTGGCGGACTGCCATGCCTCAAAGCTGGACTGCCATGCGGCACGGGACTCGGCGCCACGGTCCAGGACCTTGCGGGCATGTGCCAGGACTTCTTCGTCAACGTCGAAGGACTTGGCCGGATCGAAACCGAGCACTTCCTTCAGTGCTGCGACTTCCTCGGCACCCAGTGCAGAGCCGTGGATCTTGCCGGTGTTCTGCTTCTTCGGTGCCGGGTAGCCGATGATGGTGCGCAGCGAAATGATGGACGGCTTGGACGTCTCAGCCTTCGCCGCGAGCAGTGCGGAGTACAGCTCCTGGACGTCTTCGACGTAATCGCCGGTCTTGGTCCAGTCCACGCGCTGGGTGTGCCAGCCGTAGGCTTCGTAGCGCTTGAGGACATCCTCAGTGAAAGCGATGTCGGTGTCATCTTCAATGGAGATGTGGTTCTCGTCGTAGACCACTACGAGGTTGCCCAGTTCCTGGTGCCCCGCAAGCGAGGACGCCTCGGACGTCACGCCTTCCTGCAGGTCGCCGTCGGAAGCGATAACCCAGATGGTGTGGTCGAACGGCGACTCACCGGCGGGAGCATCGGCGTCGAACAATCCGCGCTGGCGGCGCTGCGAGTACGCGAAGCCAACAGCCGAAGCCAGGCCCTGGCCCAGCGGGCCGGTGGTGATCTCCACACCGGCGGTGTGCTTGTACTCGGGGTGACCCGGGGTCAACGAACCCCACGTACGCAAAGCCTCAAGATCCTTAAGTTCCAGGCCGTACCCGGAGAGGAACAGCTGGATGTACAGGGTCAGCGAGGTGTGTCCGGGGGACAGGACGAACCGGTCACGGCCGATCCAGTCCGGGTTCTTGGGGTCATGGCGCATCAGCTTGTGGAACAGCAGGTACGCTGCCGGAGCCAAGCTCATCGCCGTACCAGGGTGGCCGTTGCCGACCTTCTCCACGGCGTCGGCGGCCAACACGCGAACGGTGTCAACTGCCTTCTTGTCCAGATCGGTCCATGACAGTTCTTGCTCTTCCAAATGTGGCACGAAAACCGAGCCCCTCTCTGTGCTGACGGCAGGTGAGTGAACACGGCACGCAGGAAGCACAGGATGGCGCCCGCTGCAATGTGTCTACCAGCCGTTCACCATTGAAACGTTGATCTCTCATCCAGACGCACGGATATCCGAGAATACGGTTTCCCGGATGGTCAACGTGTGCTGTTCTGCTCAACAGCTTAGCCCTAAACGTGTCGTGGGACTCAGGGAATCCCACTAACTGGACAGAAATTCCCTTATATGAATCACGATGGCGCGGCAGGGGAGTGAAGTTTCGGAAACATTCACGCATTTTGGCGACATCGGCGCACTTCCGGCCACGGTATGATATCTGGAGGCCACCAGCGGTTCATGCGCCCGGTTCCAGGGACTGCAGCCGCTGCGAGAACCCCAGAGCATAGAACAGAGTGACTGCCGCCGTGAGCACAACTGATACGCCCCTCAACGCGTCCCCGGCCCGGGGAAGCATCGGAATTTCCCGTAAGTTAAAGGCGTATCTGGCACTGACCAAACCCCGTGTCATCGAGCTGCTCCTGGTCAGCACCCTTCCCACCATGATCTTCGCCCAGCGCGGATTCCCGTCCATCGGGCTGATCCTTGCCACCCTCGTGGGCGGTGCGTTCGCCGCGGGCAGCGCCGGCGTCTTCAACTGCTATATCGACCGCGACATCGACAAGCTGATGCACCGCACCGAAAAGCGCCCCTTGGTCACCGGCGAAGTCACGCCGCGCGAGGCGCTCGTGTTCGCTTGGATCCTGGGCGCAGCGTCCATAGCGATCCTGTGGTTTGGCGCCAACCCGCTTTCCGCATGGTTGGGTCTGGGTGCCATTGTCTTCTACGTGGTCATCTACACCATGATCCTGAAGCGCCGCACGGCCCAGAACATCGTCTGGGGCGGAGCCGCCGGTTGCTTCCCGGTTCTCATTGCCTGGGCCGCGGTCACCAATACCGTCGAGTGGCCCGCCATTGTTCTCTTCATGGTCATTTTCCTCTGGACTCCTCCCCACTACTGGCCGCTGTCCATGCGCTATGGCGAGGACTACCGCAACGCGAAGGTGCCGATGCTTGGTGCCATCGCCGGCGCAAAGGTCGTTTCCGTCCAGGTGGTCTTGTACGCCTGGGCGATGGTCGCCTGCTCTCTGCTGATGATTCCTGTCGGTGGCGCCGGCTGGGTCTACACCATCACGGCCGTCGCTGCCGGTGCCTGGTTCCTTTACGAGAGCCACGCCCTGTACAAGCGCGCACAGGGTGGCGACGTCTCCAACAAGGGCGCTATGAAGGTCTTCCACGGCTCCATCAGCTACCTGACCCTGCTCTTCATCGCCCTCGCTGTGGACCCGTTCATCGGTTCACCGCTCATCGGCGGCTAAGCTTCCCGCACTCTTTCCAACGAAAACGTTCGACGCCGGCACTCACCTGAGTGCCGGCGTCGCTGCTTTCTGGTCCTCACCCCAAACCCTCTCTCACGTCCCGAGGGCTTTCGTCCGTCCCTCTCTCACGTCCCGGCCGCTTGGCCCGGTCGCTCTCTCACGTCCCGACCGCCTACCCGCGGTCGCTCTCTCACTTAAGCCAGGAGTATGCCGACGTCGGCAATCGGCACCTTGGCAATTGCCGACGTCGTTGTTGGTGGGGGAGTGTCGGAACAACGGTGGGTTCGGGGTTGGCCGACACCCTGAGCTTTGCCAACCCGGCTAAATGAGAGAGCGTCCGCCCCAAAGCGACGGGAAAGGACAGAGCGTCCACCCCAAAGCGACGGGAAAGGACAGAGCGTCCACCCCAAACCGACGGGAAAGGACAGAGCGTCCACCCCAAAGCGACGGAACGTGGCGGAGCGTCCGGTTGGTGCCCTACTTCGCGGGGCTGGACTTCGCGAGGTCGGCTGCGTTGGTTGAGGCGATCATCAAGAGCGCTGCGCCGAGCATGTGTGCGCCGACAAGCAATGCAGGAATCCCGTTGTAGTACTGCGTGAAGCCAATGACGGCCTGGAGCAGCGTCACTGCCAGCAACAGGAACGAGGCTGTCCTGAACGGGCCACTGATCTTGTGTCGAACTACAAGGTAGACGGCAAAGAGCGTTCCGGCCGTGATGAGATACGCGGGAACGGCATGGATGTGGGAGAAGAGATCCCAGTCGAGGTCGTTCCTGGGTGCGTCCGCGTCACCGGCATGAGGGCCGGCGCCTGTAACCACGACACCCAACATGACCGCGATGGCCGAAAAGACAGCGACCGCCATCATTGCGGGTCGGGCGATGACAGGCAGTGACGGCAGGGTTCGGTTCATGAATCGGCCAGTGCGCCCGAACGCCCGGTTGACCAGCAGCGTTGCAAAGACCACCAACGCCATGGAGACAAGGAAGTGGAGGCCAACAACCCATGGGTTCAAGTTGGACAACACGGTGATGCCGCCGATGACGGCTTGGGCCGGGATGCTGGCGAGCAAGCCAAGCGCCAGCATGAAGAGGTCGCGGCGTTCCTTACGGAGGTTCCACAAGTAGACGAGCATGAGTGCTGCCACGGCCGCCAGCGCAAATGTCAGCATCCTGTTGCCGAATTCGATGAATCCGTGGATGCCCATTTCCGGTGTGTTGACAAGGGAATTGTCGGTACAGCGGGGCCATGTGGGACAGCCCAGGCCGGAGGCCGTGAGTCGGACAGCACCACCGGTGACCACCAGCACCGTCTGACCGATCAGCGACAAAATGGCCAGCCGACGGATGGTTTGGTTGACCTCCGTAGGCAGCTTTGCGGTAAAGCGCTGGACGGTTTTCGGTAGGCGCGATGCCGTGCTCACAGTTTTCTCAATTCCAGTTGGTGTTAGTTCCACTTGAACCAGCGGATAGCTGCGGCGCCGGCTAGCACAGTCCACAGCAGGAGGATCAGAACGGCGGGGAGCGGAACGGTGCCGAGCAGGAAGGCATCCCGCAGCGCCTGTCCAAGGGCCCCCGAGGGCAGGAAGTTGGCGATGCTTTGGGCCATGGCAGGGAGCCGTTCGGCGGGCACCACAATTCCGCCCAGTGCCCCGAGCAGTATCCAGAGCAGGTTGGTGATGGCCAAGGTGGCCTCCGGACGTACCGTTCCTGCAACCAGCAATCCAAGGGCGGTGAAGGCTGCCGCTCCCAGGACCAACAGGCCAAGTCCCGGCAGCCAAGCCTCCGGTCGCGGCTGCCACCCCAAAAGACCGGCTATGCCTCCCACAACAAGCACCTGCAAAAACAGGACTACCAGGACGGCGAGGATCTTCCCGGCGATCAGCCCACCCCTGCCAAGCGGGGTGGTGGAAAGGAAGCGGAGAACTCCGTAACGGCGGTCAAAGCCGGTGGCGATGCCCTGGCCGGTAAAAGCCGTTGACATGGCACAGAGCGCGAGAATACCGGGCGTGGCTACATCGACCCGGGATCCGCCCAGTCCATCCAGGAGCGGGGTGACCACCAGGCCAACGAGGGCCATCAACGGCAACACAATGGCGAGAATGAGCTGCTCGCCGTTCCGCAGCATGGTGATGGTCTCGTAGCGTCCCTGCTGCATGATCCTGCGCGGCAGTGAGGCTGGCCCGGCGTTGGGCGAGAGGAGCTTGCTCATCGGAGGTCCCTTCCGGAAATGTCCAGGAACACGTCTTCGAGGCTGCGTGCTTCGAGGCGCAGCGAGGCGGGCATGATGTTCCGTTCAGCCCACCAGGCGGTCAGCGCTGCAAGGTCCTTGGGGGTGAGGGTTCCCGTGATGGAGTAGCTCCCGGATCGCGTTTCAGTGATCTGAAGGCCCGGGCTGAGCACTCCTGCGAAATCGAGGCCGGCGGGGGCGTCGAAGAGCAGGGTCCTGTCCGTAATGGCTTTGTCCGCGGCGTGATCGTGCCTCAACAGCTCGGCGACAGTTCCTTCGGCGACGTTGTGGCCGCCGTCGATGATGTAGACGTAGTCCGCCAGGCGTTCGGCGTCGTCCATCAGGTGGGTGGTGAGGACAATTCCCATTCCGGCGTCCCGAAGTTCGGCGATGAGGTCGAACACCATCTGGCGTGACTGCGGGTCCAGCCCGGCACTGGGCTCGTCGAGGAAAAGGATTTCCGGATTTCCCACGAGCGCTGCGGCCAGCGCAAGCCGTTGTTTTTGGCCGCCGGACAGTCGGCGCACAGTGGTTCTGCTGAACTGGCCGATTCCTAGCCGTTCCACCAGATCGTCCAGGTTCATGGGGTTTTGGTACATGCCGGCAACGTGCCGCAACAGCGGGATGGGACGGGCCGACGGCGGCAGCCCACCGTCCTGGAGCATCACACCTACGCGGGACCTCAAGGCAGCCCCTGCGGTGTCCGGGTCGGCGCCGAGCAGGGAAATGGTCCCCCCGGTTCGCTTTTGAAGCCCTTGGGCGCATTCCAAGGTGGTGGTCTTGCCTGCGCCGTTGGCTCCCAGCAGCGCCGTGACTTGGCCGCGTTCGGCAGTCAGGGACAGCCCGCTGACCACCCGGAGCATTTTGCCGTCAAGGGAGGCCAGGGGGCCTACATCCTTAATGAGTCCGTCTATGGTGAGGACAGGGGAATCGGGGGATCGCACCAGAGTATTCTACGGGAAGTAGTACGGTCACAGTTTGTGGCCAGCTCAGGTCAGTCTTGCCTTACTGGATGCATGAAACAAATTACGACATGATTGTGTTGTGTATTCCATGAGCAGTCCACTTTCCATGCCCTCAAAGCGGCATGCTGCAGCGGCGGAGGCCTTTGTACCTTCTCCTGCGCTGCCGGACGCGGAAGACCGTACCCGGGACCGCGTCCTCAGTGCCGTGCTCGAGAACGGCCCGGTCAGCGCTGCTGAGCTTGGCGACCTTCTCGGTTTCACGCCGGCAGCAGTCCGCCGCCACCTTGACCACTTGGAGCGCAACGGCGTTATCGAGGTCAAACGAGTAGCGAAGGCAGGTGCCGGTGCAGGCCGGCCCGCACGCCGCTATGTCCTGAGTTCGCAGGGGCAATCCACGTTGGGCGATGACTACCTCAACATCGCCAGCTCCGCCCTGAGGCGCCTCCAGGAAATCGCGGGCGAGGACGCAGTGCGCGAGTATGCCGAAGAACGCTTCTCCGACATGGAGCGCCGCTACGCCGCTGAGGTGGAAGCTGCAGGCGAAGATATTACCGCCCGGGCCATGGCGCTCTCCAAAGCCCTGAGCCGCGATGGCTATGTTGCTTCCGCGCACTCTATTGAAGCCAAAGCCCCGTTGCCTGCGGCACTGTCCAGTGTGCAGCTGTGCCAAGGCCATTGCCCCATACAGCAGCTTGCGGCCGAGTTTCCGGTGTTCTGTGACACGGAGACCAAAGTCTTTTCCCGATTGGTGGGCGTCGACGTACGGCGCCTGTCAACGCTTGCGCAGGGCGGTCACGTCTGCACAACCCACATACCTACCGGGCGACCGGCTGCCACGGTGCCTACAGGCGTCGCAGTGCAGTCCGTAAACCCGTACCAGGAATCAAACAACCAGCAAGAAAGGCCGTGATGACGGACCAACTAGCAGAGAAAGCGGTAGCTGACGGCACTGTGATCTCGGAGATTCTGGAGAAGAATCCCGAACTGCACGGTATCGGAAACTACGAGTACGGCTGGGCCGACAAGAACGACGTAGGCGCCAACGCCCGTCGTGGCCTCAACGAGGAGGTCGTCCGCGACATCTCCTCGAAGAAGAACGAGCCCGAATGGATGCTCGATCTGCGCCTGAAGGGCCTGAAGTACTTCGACCGCAAGCCCATGCCCACCTGGGGTGCAGACCTCTCCGGCATCGACTTCGACAACATCAAGTACTTTGTCCGCTCCACCGAGAAGCAAGCTGCCACGTGGGAAGACCTCCCCGAGGACATCCGGAACACCTACGAAAAGCTGGGTATCCCGGAAGCTGAGCGCAGCCGGCTGGTCTCCGGCGTTGCGGCCCAGTACGAGTCCGAGGTTGTCTACCACCAGATCCGTGAGGACCTGGAAGCCCAGGGCGTTATCTTCCTGGACACCGACACCGCGCTGCGGGAACACCCGGAGATCTTCCAGGAGTACTTCGGCACCATCATTCCTGTGGGGGACAACAAGTTCGCATCGCTGAATACGGCTGTCTGGTCCGGCGGATCGTTCGTGTACGTACCCAAGGGTGTCCACGTGGACATCCCGCTGCAGGCTTACTTCCGTATCAACACGGAAAACATGGGCCAGTTCGAGCGCACGCTGATCATCGCCGACGAAGACTCGTACGTTCACTACATCGAAGGTTGCACGGCTCCGATCTACACCTCGGATTCCCTGCACTCGGCAGTTGTGGAGATCATCGTGAAGAAGGGCGCCCGCGTCCGCTACACGACCATCCAGAACTGGTCCACCAACGTGTACAACCTCGTCACCAAGCGCGCTATCTGCGAAGAAGGCGCAACCATGGAGTGGATCGATGGCAACATCGGCTCCAAGGTGACCATGAAGTACCCGGCCGTGTACCTCGTTGGCGAGCACGCCAAGGGTGAGACGCTGTCCATTGCCTTCGCAGGCGAGGGCCAGCACCAGGACACCGGCTCCAAGATGGTGCACATCGCACCGAACACCAAGAGCTCCATCATTTCCAAGTCCGTGGCCCGCGGCGGAGGCCGCGCGGCTTACCGCGGCTTGGTCCAGGTCCGCGAAGGCGCCAAGCACTCGGCCAACACGGTCCGCTGTGACGCCCTCTTGGTGGACACCATTTCGCGTTCAGACACGTACCCGTACATCGACATCCGCGAGGATGACGTCGTCATGGGCCACGAGGCCACCGTTTCCCGCGTCAGCGAAGAGCAGCTCTTCTATCTGATGTCCCGCGGCATGCCTGAGGACGAGGCCATGGCCATGATCGTGCGCGGCTTCATCGAGCCGATCGCCCGTGAACTCCCCATGGAATACGCCCTTGAGCTGAACCGCCTGATTGAACTGCAGATGGAAGGGTCCGTCGGTTAACAATGACTGATATCACTACAGAAAAAGCGCGCATCGGCGCGCCCTCGGCCCAGCCGTTCATTAACGGCTTCACCGAGGAAGGCGAGAACCTTTCGCCCGTCAACACCGGAACCAACACGTCCACGACGTCGGAGCAGCCTTCTGCTGGTCCGCTCGCCGGCGCGTCGGCCAAGAGCCACTCACACGGTGGCGGCGTCGGTATCCCCGACAGCTCCCGTGCGGGCCGCCTCACCTCTTACACGTTGGCGGACTTCAAGCCGCTCAACGGCCTTGAGGAAGACTGGCGCTTCACACCGCTGAAGCGGCTTCGTGGCCTTCACACCGACGTCCTTGACGGAGCAGCTCCGGCCGTCAGCGTCACAGCACCTGCCGGCGTCGTGGTTGAGACGGTCGGCCGCGACGATCAGCGCATCGGGCAGGCAGCAATTCCCGAGGACCGTGTGTCCGCCAACGGCTGGGAAAACTTCGCCGAGGCCACCGTCATCACGGTGCCCGCCGAACTGCAGGCCGAGAGTGAAGTGTCCGTGCTTCTCACCGGCGCCGGTGTGGCTCCTTCCGCCCAGCACATCGTGATCGTGGCAGAGCGCTTCTCCAAGGCTGTCGTTGTCCTGGACCACCAGGGCACGGCCGTTGTTTCCGAGAACGTCGAAATCATCGTCGAGGATGGCGCTGAACTGACCGTCGTGTCCCTTCAGGAATGGGCCGACGACGCCGTTCACGCGTCATCGCAGCAGGCAAAGATCGGGCGCGACGCCAAGTTCAAGCACATCGTTGTCAGCCTCGGCGGCGACCTTGTCCGCGTCACGCCGTCCACCCGCTTCACCGCGCCGGGCGCCGACGTCGAGATGTTCGGCCTGTACTTCGCTGACGCCGGACAGCACCTTGAGCAGCGCCTTTTCGTGGACCACGCAGTGGCGAACTGCAAGTCCCGTGTCCTGTACAAGGGCGCGCTGCAGGGACGCAATGCCCACACCGTGTGGGTTGGCGACGTCCTGATCCGCAAGGAAGCAGAAGGCACGGACACCTATGAGGCAAACAGGAACCTGGTCCTGACGGACGGTGCCCGTGCGGACTCAGTCCCCAACCTGGAGATCGAAACCGGCTTGATCGAGGGTGCCGGCCACGCCAGCGCCACCGGCCGCTTCGACGACGAGCACCTGTTCTACCTCATGGCCCGCGGCATCTCGGAAAAGGTTGCCCGCCGCTTGGTGGTCCGAGGCTTCCTCAACGAGATCATCCAGCAGATCAAGGTCCCGGCAATCGAAGAGCGCCTGACCGCAGCTGTTGAGCGCGAACTCGCCGCGACCGACAACTAAGACAGGCCAGGCAGGACACCATGAGTGAAGAAACCAAGGGCGAACTGGTATGCAACGCCAATGACATACAGGTCAAGCAGGCGCTGCGTGTCCTGATCGATGACTACCCCGTAGCTATCGTGAAGGACTCGATGGGCGACATCCACGCCATCGCTGATACCTGCTCGCACGCGGACATCTCGTTGTCCGAGGGAGAGGTTGAAGGCTGCGCGATCGAATGCTGGGGACACGGTTCCCAGTTCGACCTCCGCAGCGGCCAGCCTCTCCAGTTGCCTGCTTATGACCCCGTCCCGGTTTTCGCCGTCACCATTGATGGCGACGACGTTTACGTGGACGTGACCAACGTTGTGAACGGCGCCTCGGTAGATCACTACTGAGCGCCCAGTACCGCCAGACTTACGAACGGAAGAAAGAAGAGCATGTCTACTCTTGAGATCAAGGACCTGCACGTCAGCATCGAGACGGAGCAGGGCATCAAAGAGATCCTGAAGGGCGTCAGCCTGACCATCAGGACCGGCGAGACCCACGCGATCATGGGCCCCAACGGCTCCGGCAAGTCCACCCTGGCGTCCACCATCGCCGGGCACCCGCGCTACACCGTGACCAGCGGCACCATTACGCTGGACGGCGAAGACGTCCTGGAGATGAGCGTCGATCAGCGCGCACGTGCGGGCCTCTTCCTGGCCATGCAGTACCCGGTAGAGGTTCCGGGCGTCACCATGACGAACTTCCTGCGCACCGCCAAGACCGCAATCGATGGCGAAGCACCGGCACTGCGCACCTGGACCAAGGACGTCAAGGCTGCCATGCAGCAGCTCCGCATCGACGCCGACTTCGCCCAGCGCAACGTCAACGAAGGCTTCTCCGGTGGTGAAAAGAAGCGCGTTGAGATTCTCCAGCTCGAACTCTTCAAGCCGAAATTCGCGATCCTCGACGAGACCGACTCCGGCCTGGACGTCGACGCTCTGAAGGTTGTGTCCGAGGGCGTTAACCGTGCGCACGAAGAGGGCAACATGGGCACGCTGCTCATCACGCACTACACGCGCATCCTGCGCTACATCAAGCCGGAATTCGTCCACGTGTTCGTTGACGGCAAGGTTGTTGAAGAGGGCGGCCCGGAGCTGGCAGACCGCCTTGAGGAAGAGGGCTACGACCGTTACGCCCCGGGCGCCGGAGTTGCCGTTGCCCCTGCCGTGCAGGCCTAGTTAGGATCGTTCCATGACCGAAATCAATATGGCGCGCACCAGCCTCGAGGACGTCGAGGAAGCGCTTAAGGACGTCATTGACCCGGAACTCGGTGTCAACGTCGTGGACCTGGGCCTTCTCTATGGGCTCAAGTACTCCGATGAAGACGGCGCTCTCCTGATCGACATGACACTGACCACGGCGGCGTGCCCGCTGACGGACGTGCTTGAAGAGCAGGTCGGCAAGTCCCTCGACGGCATAGTGGACGAGTGGCGCCTGAATTGGGTATGGATGCCGCCATGGGGTCCCGAGCGGATCACCGACGACGGCAAGGACCAGATGCGGGCCCTCGGCTTCAACATCTGATCAGCAGTTTTAGCTCGCAACCGCGGGCAAAGAAATGGTTCCGGGCGGTATGCCCGGAACCATTTCCTGCTTAGGCACCCGGTTTCATGGGGTGGCCACTCCGAAAGTGTCGCACTTGTTGATATCGCCCGTGCTGTACCCCTGGTAGAACCATTTCTGACGCTGTGCGCTGGATCCGTGGGTCCACGACTCAGGCGAGACCCGTCCTGTGGCGGCCTGCTGGATGCGGTCATCTCCGACGGCGGACGCTGCCGACAACGCGTCCTGCAGGTCCTGCTCGGTGAGGGGATCGAGGAACGGCTTGCCGCTGACAGGGTCCTTCTGCGTGGTGGCGTGACGAACCCACAGGCCGGCATAGCAGTCTGCCTGGAGTTCTACCCGGACGGCCCCGGACTGGGGACCTTGCGGGTCCTGCTGCGCCTGGTCCAGGGTCCCGAGGATGTTCTGTACGTGGTGCCCGAATTCATGGGCCACCACGTACTCCTGCGCGAGTGGACCTCCCGATGAGCCGAAGCGGGTCACGAGTTCATCGAAGAAACCCGGATCAAAGTAGGCCTTGACGTCCGCCGGGCAATAGAAGGGCCCCACCGCTGTTGTAGCAGGACCGCACCCGGTGCTGGTGGAGGTGTCGAAAATTACCGTTCCCGGCCGGGAGTATTTCACGTTGTACTGTGCCAAATAGTCAGGCCAAAACGCGTTGAGGCTATTGACCGTACCGGTGATCCTGCAGTCCAGGCGCTTGTCCGCATCAGCGCCCGTCTGGCACTCCTGGACACCTCCAGCACCTGCACTGCCGCTTTCGACGGCGGGAGGCTGGCTGCCGCCGCCGGTCAGGTCACCGAGGACACCGGGATTGACTCCCAGCAACACGAGCAACAGAACGACGATACCGCCGCCGATGCCTCCACCGATCTTGGTCCCGCGGCCCATTCCTCCGCCACGTCTGTCTTCCACCTGGGAAGGGTCAAGCTGCGCACCGTCATTGAAACTCATACAGTCAGAATAGACGTCACTTTTGGTGCCGGGCGCCGGACACTGCCGTAAAATCGACTGGGTGCCTTTCCTGGATAAAATTCAACGCTGGGCCGACGAGCGCCCCCACGACACCGCCGTCGTTGTGGGCAACAGCCGGCATACCTGGGCTGAACTCCGCGACGCCGCGACAGCAATGCTTGGCTACGGATCCGCCACGACCGTACTTTCCGAACCCAACTCCGTGGGTTTCGTCGCCCGATATGCGGCAGCGGTGGCGGGGGAGCGTCGATGCGCGGTTTTGGACCCCCAATGGCCGCTGCGCATGACCGACGAAGTTGCGTCCCGCATTGTCGAGTCCGCAGAAATTGCTGCCAGCGTAGACCTCATTGATGGCGACCCTTCGAGCACGTTCCTCATTGGACTCACTTCCGGCACCACCTCGGTACCCAAGGCATTTACGCGTTCCCGAAGGTCATGGCAAGTTTCGTTCGATGCTTCCATCGAGTTCTTCGGGCTCTCCCAAGATGACCGGACGCTGGCGCCAGGCCCCCTCTCCGCCAGCCTGAATCTCTATGCGTTGTCCGAATGCCTGTACGCGGGCGCGGCCTTTCATACTCTTGAGTCCTTCGACGTCGGTGACGCGCATGCGGCAATACGGCATGACGGCATCACGCGCCTCGTCGTTGCACCCACGATGTTGCGCTTGCTCAGTGAACGAGGCCTCGCGGGCGATGTTGACGCGTCCGGGATCCGCAGCATCATCTGCGCAGGCTCCAAGTTGGACGCCAGGACCCTGGAGGCGGCCCGCCGGTGGGCACCCCACGCCGCAATTTATGAGTACTACGGTGCCTCTGAGCTCAGCTTTGTCTCTGGTACGCGGTTGGCGGCGTCTGAACCGCTGGACGTCGGAGGCACTGGCATCGGCACCCCTTTCCCGGGAGTCGAACTGCGGATCCTCGACGACGCCGGAGTGTCCGTCCCGGACGGGGACCATGGAAACATCAGCGTTCGCAGCGGGATGGTCAGCAATGGCTACCTGTGGGGTGACGACGGCCAAGCCCTGCGGTGCCTGGACGGCTGGTACACCGTGGGGGACCAGGGGTATGTGGACAACGGCGTCCTGCACATACTGGGCCGGCGCTCGGACATGATCATCACGTCCGGAAAGAACGTCTACCCCCACGAGGTGGAGCTGGCGTTGGCGTCCGTGCCCGGAATCGAAGTCGCTGTTGCGGCCGGAGCGCCGGACGACATCCGTGGGCAAAAGGTCATTGCCGGTGTGGTGCCCGCGTACGGCGCTGTGACCGCCACCCAGCTTCGCACTGGCCTTGATGGCCTGCTGGCCCGGGACAAGCGGCCTTTGCAGTACTACCTGCTGTCCGAGCTGCCCATGACGGACCGCGGCAAGGTGAGCAGGAAAGTTCTTTTGGATTGGATCAAGAACCACGACCCTCGGGCCTCGCTCCTTGGCTAGCGCCAGCCCCCTGGACGGCGTTGATGCGGCAACGAACCCGGTGGACGAATCACGGCAGCCGGTCATCATCGCGGCTCTTCGGACACCGATCTGCCGCGCCAACGGCCGCCTGAAGCGTGTACGCGCTGCGGAGCTTCTGGCTCCTGTGCTCAGCTCACTCCTGGAAGCCACGGGTGTGGACCCGGCCTCAGTGGCAGACGTCATCATCGGAAATGCCGTCGGCGGCGGCGGAAATGTGGCCAGGTTCGCGGCGCTCAAGGCCGGATTGCCTGTCACGGTCCCCGGACTCACCGTTGACCGGCAATGCGGCTCGGGACTGGATGCCATCGCGCTTGCGGCGCGGTTAGTGGCGGCCGGTGGAGACCCGTTGTTTCTGGCCGGTGGGGTGGAAAGTATCAGCACCGCTCCGGCTCGCGCCAACAGGAACGACGACGGCGGCCTTGACTTCTACTCCCGGGCCACCTTTGTTCCGCCGGAATTTGGCGATCCTGACATGGGAGTCGCCGCCGAGAACGTTGCCCGAGCCTTTGGCGTGGACAGGCAGCGCCAGGACCAGTACGCACTCCGGAGCCATCGCCGTGCCGTTGACGCAGGCAGTTCCGGCACGTACGTGGATGAGATTGTCCCGCTGACAAGCAACGGAACGCGGGTAGCCGCGGACGATGGTCCTAGGTCGTCGCTTACTGAGCCCTTGATGGCGCGTTTCCCGGCCGCTTTCGTCCCGGGCGGCACTGTCACGGCAGCGAACTCCTGCTTTGACGCCGACGCCGCGTCCGCCGTCGTGTTGACGTCCCTCAAACGTGCCCGGGCGATGGGCGCGGCGGACGGCTTGTTGGTGCTCGGGTGCGACACGACAGGCGTGGACCCTGAGCTTCTCGGAATTGGCGCGGCCCACGCGGCCGAACGCCTGCTTGCCCGCCGTGGGATGACCGCAGATGACGTCCACCTCATCGAGTTCAACGAGGCCTTCGCCTCGCAGACCATTGCGTGTTTGGAACACCTGGGCGTTGACCCCGCCCGGGCCAACCTGGACGGCGGGGCACTGGCCCTCGGTCACGGCTACGGCGCTTCCGGCGCCGTTCTTGTGACGCGGCTCCTGGCCCAATCACGCGGGATGTACCAGGAATCTTCGGAGTCCGCTGTGGGGTTGGCGATGATCAGCATCGCCGGCGGCATGGGAACAGCGGCGCTGCTGCGGTACTCCCGGCTCTAATCCGTGTCCGGTTCGCCCAGTCCACGGGCCGCCAGCGCGTCACCTGTCTGCCGGGCATAAGCCACGGTGGTGATGAAAACCGGGAGCACCAATGCCCTGGGGTTCCGCTCCAGCCCGCGTGCCCGAGCAGAGTCCCGCACATCGGAAAAGGCGCCGGCAATGAAGGGGATGCTCCTCAGCATTACCGCGATGGTCAGCGCAAAACGCTCGGGGTCGGCACCAAAGCGCCGGAATGGCTTGGCCAGGGACACCACCCCGTCCAGCAGATCCTGCACCGGTGTTGTGGCAGTCAGTACCGAGGCGGCCACGACACAGACCAGGACGTTCAATACGATGCGGGCCGCCGTGGGACCACCAAGCTGCCACCACTGGAAAAGACCAATGACCACGAGGATGGGAGTCACCATCCAAAGGGCCCTGATGAGCCGCCTCACGCCCGCACCGCTCATCAGGAACAGTCCGCACATCAGCGCGAAGATCAGCAACGAAACTGTCCAGTCCACAATCAGGAAGGACGCGGTTCCGCAGGCGGCCACTACCAGGAACTTTATCCAGAGCGGCGTGCGGTGGATGATCGAATTACCGCGCACGTAGTTGGCGATGAGGAAGCCATGGCCCCTCACTTCGGGGCCCTTTCATACGGCAGTTCACCCAGGGAAGCTGCGCACAGCGCCCGGTAACGGGCAACGCCGTCGGAGGCATCGCCGTCGAACACAACGCGTCCGGCTTCCACCACCAAGACGCGATCCATGTCCAGTGCCAGGTCGAGGTCATGCGTGGACATGATGACCTGCTGGTCCAGCCCTGCGACGGTGCGGCGAAGGAGCTCACGGTTCCGCAGGTCCAGGAGCGTCGACGGTTCGTCGAGGACCAGCACTGCCGGGTTGACCGCCAGGACTGCTGCCAAGGCCAGCAATTGCCTCTCACCTCCGGAGAGTTCATAGATGCTTTGGTCGGCCAGGCGAAGCAGTCCAAATCGGTCCAGGACTTCCTCGGCCCGGGCCGAACGCTCCCTGGAGTTCTTGATGGAGCGGCGGAGTGACAGTTCGACGTCTTCCCGACCGGTCGGCATGACCAACTGGGACAGGGGATCCGTGAAGACGAAGCCCACGTTGCTGCGAACACGTCGGACGGCGGTGACGGTGTCATCGCCGTGGACCACGACCGTCCCCGCGCTCGGTTCCACCAGGCCGTTGAGGAGGCGCAGAAGGGTTGACTTTCCGGATCCATTGGCTCCGATGACAGCGACGCGACGCTCGGTCAGGTTCAAGGAAACGTCACGCAGCAGGGTCTTGGGCTCGTCCTGGCCATCGACGACGACGCGCACCGAGACACTGCTGAAACTGATGGAGTTCATGACCTGATTGTTCCTGCTTTTACTTGACTCGTCGTACCAGGACGTCCGGGAAGGCCTTGTGGATGGCCATGGCAATGATGACTGCGAGCACGTTTTTCAGGATATCCCCGGGGTAGAAAGCGAGATCGGCGATGAAGGCCTTGCTAAAGTCCAACTTGCCGTTGACCATCATGCCCAGGACGCCCAGCCCGTGGACGATCACGATGCTGCTGATCATGGTGGCCCCGAAGAGCCACAGGGCCCGGTATTTGACTGTCTTGCGGATGACGACGCCGGCCAGGTAGCCGGTAGCCGCGGCAGCCAGGGGGAACGCGATGATGTAGCCTGCGGACGGTGTGGCCAGGATACCCAACCCGCTTCGGCCCCCGCTGAAGATCGGGAGGCCGGCGAGTCCCAGCAATACGTACAGCCCGACGGCGGCAAACCCGCGGCCTGCCCCAAGCACCAGGCCGCTGAGCATCACCGTCAGGGTCACCAGGGTGATCGGCACACCGAGCGCGCCTACTGGAATGCCCGGCACGATTGCAGATGCTGCCACAAGGGCTGCGAAGACGGCGATCAGGCCAAGGTCCGTGGCGGTCCAGCGTGTGCGGCGGGCAGTGGTGCGCTGCGCGGTGGCAGAGTCGGTCTGGCTCATGGCGGGTCCTATCAAGAATGATGCGATGCGATGGAATGGATAACGTTTTTCCCCTGTTGTTGAGAATACGTAGCCTGTAGCACCCGGTTTTTGGAGCCTCCCCACAAGAACAGCACACGGTTCTTTGGCGGGTGGCACAGTTTGGAGCTCGTTGGGGCGATGTCAGCCTGCGGCCGGGGTGCCGGTAGACTTGAAAAGGCTGTTCTCACAGCCCCCCCCCCGCCGCACTCATCGGGCCCACCGGTCCCCGCAGGCGTTCCCCATTGAAAGGCATCACCCGAATTGATTACCGTCCAGGAACTCGAACTCCGCGCCGGCGCACGCCTGCTCATGGACCAGGTCAACTTCAGGGTGGACAAAGGGGACAAGATCGGACTCGTCGGCCGCAACGGCGCAGGGAAGACCACCCTCACCCGAGTGCTTGCAGGCGAAGGACTCCCGGCCGGCGGCAAAGTGACCCGCAGCGGCGAGATCGGCTACCTGCCCCAGGACCCCCGCACCCCGGACATGGAGCAGCTCGCCCGCGACCGCATCCTTTCCGCCCGCGGCTTGGACGTCGTGGTGGGCAAGCTCAAGAAGGCCCACGACGACATGGCCAGCGAGGACGCCGCCGTCCAGCGGAAAGCCATGAACCGCTATGACCGCCTCGAAGCCGAATTCCTGGCCGGTGGTGGTTACGCCGCGGAGGCTGAAGCCGCCGCGATCTCCTCCAACCTCGCGCTGCCGGACCGGCTCCTCAACCAGCCCTTGAAGACCCTTTCCGGTGGCCAGCGCCGCCGCGTGGAATTGGCGCGAATCCTTTACTCCGACGCTGAGACCCTGCTCCTGGACGAACCAACCAACCACCTCGATGCCGATTCCATCACGTGGCTGCGCGACTTCCTGAAAAACCACCAGGGCGGCTTGATCGTGATCAGCCACGACACCGAACTGCTCGAAGCGACGGTGAACAAGGTGTTCTTGCTGGACGCCAACCGTGCCCAGATCGACTACTACAACATGGACTGGAAGCGGTACCTGCTCCAGCGCGAAACCGATGAGCGGGCCCGCAAGCGCGAACGTGCCAATGCCGAAAAGAAGGCTCAGGTACTGATTGACCAGGCCAACAAGATGCGGGCCAAGGCCACCAAGGCCGTTGCTGCCCAAAACATGGCCAAGCGTGCAGAACGGCTCCTGAGCGGATTGGAGGCCGTGCGCGAGAATGACCGCGTGGCAGCCCTTCGCTTCCCTGATCCGTCACCGTGCGGCAAGACGCCGCTGACCGCCGAGGGCTTGAGCAAGTCCTACGGTTCCCTGGAGATCTTCACGGATGTGGACCTTGCCATCGACCGCGGCTCCAAAGTGGTCATCCTCGGCCTCAACGGTGCGGGTAAGACCACACTGCTGCGTATGTTGGCCGGGGTCGACAAGCCTGACACCGGTGACATCATCCCCGGCCATGGACTCAAGGTGGGCTACTACGCCCAGGAACACGAAACCCTCGACGTCGATCGCACGGTTCTGGAGAACATGCGTTCCTCCGCGCCGGATATGAAGGACGCCGAGGTCCGCGGCATCCTGGGTTCGTTCCTCTTCTCAGGGGACGACGTCGACAAGCCTGCAGGCGTGTTGTCCGGTGGCGAGAAGACCCGTTTGGCACTTGCCACCATCGTGGCTTCCAGCGCCAACGTCCTGCTCCTGGACGAGCCCACCAACAACCTGGACCCTGCCAGCCGTGCGGAAATCCTGGGTGCGCTCAAGAACTACAGTGGCGCCGTCGTCATGGTCAGCCACGATGAAGGTGCCGTGTCAGCGCTGAATCCGGAGCGTGTTGTGCTGCTCCCGGACGGCGTGGAGGACCACTGGAACGAGGACTACCTGGACCTCATCACTTTGGCATAGATGCTGGCGCTAGCGGACCCGCAAGGGTTCCGCGCCGGTGATGCGCGCAAGTTCTTCGTAGCTGATGGAGAACATGGAATTGTGGTCACCGGCGCCGGCCCAAAGCAGTGGATGTTTCTGTAACGATGTGTCCAGCAGGGTCCGGATCTTCCGCGGATGGCCCACCGGGGCCACTCCGCCTACTTCCTGTCCGGTGTGTGCCAGGACGAACTCAGGCTTGGCACGCCGGATCTTCGCTGAACCCAACTGATCGGCCACCAAGGCAGTGTCTACCTTGGCCGCACCGCTGGCCAGGATCAGCAGCGGCTCGCCACCAACCTCGAAGATCAGGCTGTTAGTGATGGCGGCTACGTCGCAACCCAGAACCGAGGCGGCCGCGGCCGCTGTGGGAACCTGATCCTCAAAGATGCGGACCGTGTCCCTTGCGCCAGCGGCCGTCAACGCCGACCTGACGTTGACCACGGGGTCTGGCACGGAATCAGTAGCCTTGGGCATCCAGGATCGCGTCTTCCTCTTCTTCGGACGTCGGCCGCTTGTTCGCGCGGGGGATCGGCGTGCGGCGCTTGGGCGTTCCCCCGGCGGCGATGAATTCCTCGTCTTCTTCCTCTTCGGCATCGATGGCCGCGTTGCGTGCCTGCTGCCGTGCTGCATAACCGAAGCCGATGAACATGAGGACACCAAAGGCGAACCATTGCAGGGAATAAGACAGGTGCGTTCCCTCTTCCGTGGCCGGCTTCGGGAACGGAGTGGGCATGGCTTGCACTGCAGGGTTTTCGCTCGCCAGCTGCCCATAGGCACCTGTCGCGATGGGGTATGGCAGCTCAGTGGCGAAGCTCGAAAGATCAATGGAAGCAAGCTGCCCGTCCACCGCGCCTCGGTCCAGCTTGGGTTCCGCAGGCTTGAGGCGGGCCACGACGGTGACTTCGCCCGTGGGAGGCGCCGGAACGACGTCGGGATGGCCGGGAGTGTTGTTGCCGATCGGCAGCCAGCCGCGGTCAATCACCACGGCTTCCCCGGTGGTCAGGCGGAAAGGGACAACGACGTCGTAGCCCGGCTGGCCGTTCAGTGGACGGTTGCGGACAACGCGCTGCCCGTCGAGGTCGTAACTCCCGCGCAGCTCAACCTGCGTCCATTCGCGCTCGGGATCCAAGGAGTCAAACTCGGACTTGATGTCCGAGTAGGGGATGGGCGTAGCGGAAAAGTTGCTCACTACGCGGTTGATCTCGGCCAAGGTCTCGGCCCTGCGGTCCATCTGCCAACGGCCCAGGAAAAGACAGGCCGTGGCGAAGATCGCTGCCAGAACGAAATACCCCAGCCATTTGCTGGAGAAGAGAAAACGGTACATTCAGCGTGCCTCTCCAACAGCAGCATCAGCTGCGTCGAAAGGAAGGGTCTCTTTCCAGAGGCCACGGGTTTGGAGGTAGTCTTCGAACCATTCGCGGTGCTCATCACAGGAGAGCCAGATCTTACGACGCTCGGGGGTGTGGATCCGCGGGTTGTTCCACAGCAACTGCCAATCGGCGCCTGACCGGCAGCCTTTGCGGGAGCAGAGGGCCGGGGCTGTGGCACGTTCGGACTCTTGGCCGCCTGCACCGAGGCCACCAAGATTGAGGATATTCATGAAGCTGCCCGTTCGTTGCCGGTGTCGGTGGTGTCAGTTACATCAGGCTCTTCAACCTGATCGCTGGTGGGTTCGTCGTCGATCAGTTCGCCTTGGAGCACAGTGACGGACTCGGGCTGCTCTTCCTCCACGACCTGGGGAGCGCCCTCAATTTCGGCGGCGGCCACGTAGTCGAGCAGGGAATCGCTGTGGTCCTCGGCTTTGTCGCTGCCGTTGGCGATGACCACTGCAATCCAGGGCAGGAACACGGCCCCGGCGATAGCGATGATCTTGAACCAACCGTCCACCACGAAAATCAAGATGATGCAGACCATTCGGATACCCATGGCCACTGCGTACTTGATCATGCGCTCACGCATATCTTCGGAGTGGGCAGCGGCGGCATCGGTGATGCTGTGGACTTCGGGGTCGCTGGAAACAGCGTCCGGATCCCCGGGCACCTGCTGCAGGGGACTGTTTTCTCGTGTCACAGCTGAATCATCACACTCCAAAGGCTTCTCTCAATTCTCTCACCAAGGTGGGAGCCGCCCAAACCGCGCTGGAGGACGGCTACCGACGGGTTGCAGTGGGCGGCGGATAAGATCGAGGCAGGAAATCCCCTCTTCACCGCGGCACAGCCTTGTCGCAGAACCTGGAGCGAAAGAATGTCTGAAGCAGTATCCACCGGCCGCAGCGTCCTCATTACCGGCGGCAACCGAGGCATCGGCCTCGCGATTGCGGAATCGTTCCTTGCCAACGGTGACAAGGTAGCTGTGACCTACCGCAGTGAAACAGAACTTCCTGAAGGCATCCTGGGCGTCAAGGCCGATGTCACCGACGAGGCCTCCATTGACGCCGCGTTCAAAGTAGTGGAAGAGGCGCACGGCCCGGTGGAAGTACTGGTTGCCAACGCGGGCATCACCAAGGACACTTTGTTGCTGCGGATGAGCGAAGACGACTTCACATCAGTCCTGGACACCAATCTCACCGGAGCCTTCCGCGTCATCAAGCGCGCTTCCAAGGGAATGATCCGCTTGCGCAAGGGCCGCGTCGTCCTGATCTCCTCCGTTTCGGGCCTTTACGGCGCTCCGGGCCAGATCAACTACTCCGCCTCCAAGGCCGGCATGGTGGGCATTGCCCGCTCGCTGACCCGGGAACTCGGCAGCCGGGGTATTACGGCCAACGTAGTCGCTCCCGGTTTCATCAACACCGACATGACTGCTGAACTGCCGGAAGATACCCAGAAGGCCTACCTGGCCAACGTCCCGGCCGGACGATTCGCGGAGGCATCCGAAGTTGCCGATGTTGTGCGCTGGGTAGCCAGCGACGAAGCCGCCTACATTTCAGGTGCCGTGATCCCGGTTGATGGCGGGCTGGGCATGGGGCACTAGCCGCTGGCTTCTGAGGAGACCAAGCAGTTTTTGTGTGGGCCCAACAAAGGATTTACAGCCCCGCGCTGGCAAGATGGACGTTGAGCCCACTGAATTTGGATGAAGTGAACAAAGGAGTACGTATGGGAACGCTGGATAACAAGACCGCGATCGTTACTGGATCTTCCCGGGGGATCGGGGCCGAAGTTGCCAAGATCCTCGCTGGTGAGGGTGCCGCCGTCGTGGTCAACTACCGCCAGAAGGCGCCCCGCGCGAACAAGGTAGTGGCTGGGATCCAGGCAGCTGGTGGCCGCGCCGCCGCCGTCGGGGCGGACCTGACGACCGACGAAGGCGTACACGCCCTGGCCAGCACGGCCATGGAGGAATTCGGTTCCCTCGATGTCCTGGTGCTCAACGCATCCGGCGGTATGGAATCCGGCATGGAGGAGGGTTACGCACTCAAGCTGAACCGCGACGCCCAGATCAACATGCTCAATGCCGCTGTTCCGCTGATGCCCGAAGGTTCCCGGGTTGTGTTCGTGACCAGTCACCAGGCCCACTTCGTTGAGACCGTCCCCACCATGCCTGAGTACGAGCCGGTGGCCAAGAGCAAGCGTGCCGGTGAGGACGCCCTGCGGGCCCTCCTGCCCAACCTTGCAGACAAAGGCATTTCACTGGTGGTCGTTTCCGGCGACATGATCGAGGGAACCGTCACGGCCACGCTGCTTGACCGCTCCAACCCCGGTGCAATCGAGGCGCGCCGCGCGGAAGCCGGCAAGTTGTACTCCGTGGAGGAATTCGCGGCGGAGGTTGCCAAGATGGTGACAGCTGACGTCGAATCCGGCCACACCGAATACGTGGGCGGCGCCGACTACTTCAGCAAGTCCGCCGAGTAGCGAACCCTCTTCATAACGGCAGCGGCCCGGGACATTGTCCCGGGCTGTCTCTTATAC
>NZ_JBHUCD010000031.1:0-51168 GCF_042786555.1 Paenarthrobacter sp. NPDC056912 | reverse complement strand
TACGCCCCATGCCAGGCCGGCGCTGCGCGGCCGCCCGGCGACAATGGGCCGCACCGGACGGGCAGGGACCTAACGCCCTCACTTCATATCGTCTAGCTCCGGCTGCCGGCCTGCGTAGTGTTCCGGCACACAAGATGCATTCGCCGCCGCAGTGCGTAAGCTGGAAGAGATGAGTACGAACACTTTGCCCGCCGCACTGGCGGAAATCGTCGATGACTTCCAGGCACTGACGGAGCCTGACCGCCTTCAACTGCTGTTGGAGTTCTCTAGGGGTCTGCCGGAGCTTCCGGAGCGTTTGAAGGACCACCCTGAACTGCTGGAGCAGGTTGTCGAGTGTCAGTCCCCGCTGTTCCTCACTATCGAGTCCGAGAAGAAGCCTGAGGGTGCCCGCGCCTACCGGCTCTTCTTCAAGGCTCCGCAGGAGGCTCCGACCACCCGTGGCTTCGCCGGCGTACTGCATGAGGGGCTCGACGGCCTGACCGCGGCGGAAATCCTTGCCGTTCCGGATGACATGCCGGAATTGCTGGGCCTGACACGGGCCATCACTCCCCTGCGCATGCGGGGAATGACCGCTATGCTCGGCCGTATCAAGCGGAAGGTCGCGGCTGCAAGCCGTCTGGAACACTGAAAGGTACCGCCACACGGTATGGCCAAGAAAATGGCTTCACAGGGAACGCCGGCTACTGCAGCACTTGCTGCGGCCGGCGTTCCCTTCCTGCTTCACCCGTACACCCACGATCCCGCGGCCGCCAGCTACGGCCTGGAAGCCGCCGAAGTCCTGGGCATTGAACCCGCTCGCGTTTTCAAGACGCTGATGGTGGAGGTGGAAGGCCGGCTGGCCGTTGCCATCGTGCCCGTCTCCGGGAACCTCGACCTGAAGTCCGTTGCCGCCGCTCTCGGGTCCAAGAAAGCAGCCATGGCGGATCCCAAGGCGGCAGAACGCCGCACGGGCTACGTCCTGGGAGGAATCTCTCCCCTTGGACAGCGGCAGGCATCCCCCACCGTCCTGGACCAGTCGGCGCTTGCTTTCGATGCGATTCTCGTATCCGGCGGCCGCCGCGGCCTCGATATCGAGCTTTCTCCGGCAGACCTGATCCTGCTCACGAAGGCCATCACTGCGCCCATCGGAACAGCAAAAGGCTGATGCTAGGCCGGCTGTTCCGCGTCTGAGGACTGGCCTGGGTTGTTGCGCGGAGCCAATTGTCTTTGCAGCCAGGCGTGCACCACGCGTTCCCAGCGTTCCGGATCCACATTCCATTCCTTCGTGTGGCGCGCGCCGGCGAAAGGCTCGAACGTCACCATTTCCGGATTCTTTTCGGCGAGGCTGGCTGACGGGCCGAAAGGGACGTAGTCGTCGTCAACGCTGTGGATGATCAGGGTCGGCGTGCGCAACTCAACGGCGCGGGCTTCCCAGTCCATGGCTTTCAAGTCCACGGGAGCAGACAATCCGGTGAGCCTTCTGCCCAGCGGATGGCCCAGCATGAGCTGCCCGTACCGCCCCACGTTGTAGGGAATTCTGTTGACCTCGGCGTGATGGGCCATCACATTGACCCAGTTGATCACCGGGGCGTCCAGCACCAGGGCCCGGATGACTTGCCGGTGTTTGGAAAGATCCGCGGTTTGCAGGCTGATGGCCCCGCCCATGGACCAGCCGAACAGTACAACCTCGCGGGCCCCGTTCTCCAGCGCATACTCAATGGCCGCCTCTACATCACGCCATTCGGTGGATCCCAGGCCGTACCGCCCATCGAGGGCCGATGGGGCCAGGCCGTCATTGCGGTAGGAGATCAACAGGCTGTCCAATCCCAGCCCGCGCGCAGTCCGCACCGCCCGGAGGCCTTCGAGCCGGGTGGCCCCGCGCCCGTGCACCATGATGGCCCAGATCGGCGCCGGCGCGGACGCTTCGGCGCGGACCAGCCAAGCAGGTGCCTTCCCGCCGTCGACATCAATGTCCACTTCCTCGGCTGCGAGGCCGATCGCGGCAGCATCAGGGTAGGTTGCGCCGCTCCACCAGCCACGCCGGGCTTCGGCCAGATTGCCGCTGTAGACCTCCTCAACCTCGCGCAGGACTGTCTGCTCAGCCGGCGAGTAGGACACGATCCGGCCGATCCGGGCGTGCCCTTGGCCGCCGGCGAAGAATAGGCTGAAGACGCCGTCGATGGTTGCGTCCGGAGTGGCGGCGAGGATGACCTGCAAGCCCTTGTCGTCGCGGATAACGGCCAGGACTTCCTGATCCTCGTGGCGAGCGGCGGGGGTGATCACGCGGCGGGCAAAGTACACTGCGAGCGCCGAGGATCCGGCGCCCACCAGGCCGGCAATGGTGCCACCGGCAAGGACGCCTGCTATGGCCCATTTGGCGCGCAGGGACAGTTTGTTATCTGCAGCGTCACTCGCTGACCGGGTATTCGATGCCATGGTTCCATTGTTGCCTTTCATCAGCAGTGCTCTGTGCACGTTCGGACCGCGCGGCGCACCCCTGGCACGGAATCGGGGACCAAAAGCGTGTGGACTCCGGTTCGCCGGGACTACGCTGTAGCCATGAGCGATCCCATTGTCATCCTGACTGAAGAGCCCCTTGGCCCCGACGACCGCGTAAATATCGCCAAATTGCTCGACGGCGGTGACGCACCTCTTGTTGTGCTGGTCCCTTCCAATACGGAGCGACATCTCCTGGTCGATTTCCTGGAGAACCTGTCGTTGCTGGACATCGCCAAGGCGTTTCGCGAACTCACGGCGCAATCGCCGGACCTCGAGGCGGAGCGGGCGGAGGCTTCGGAGACGTTGACGGCATCATTGGCGGCGTTGGCCGGTTTGGGCGGAGGCGTCACCGGTGAGGTTGTCGACGGCGGCGCCGTGGCCGGCCTGGTGGCAAAGGTTCGAGCCTTGGGTGCTGCGCAGGCTGTTGTCGTGACCCGTCCCCACGCCATTGCGGATACTTTCCATACCGATTGGGCGAACAAGGCGCAGGATCAGTTGGGGCTTCCAGTCCTCCACTTGTATGCCGGTTCGGGATTTATCGGCGACTCGTGAGCGTTGCAAAAGACATGAACACTCCTGACAACACCAGCAAGACAACCCCTGCGCCCGTGGAGAAGAGCGACGCCCAGTGGCGCGAGGAGTTGACGCCCGAGGAATACCGCGTGCTGAGGCAGGCCGGAACCGAAAGGCCCTACACCGGCGAGTACTGGGACACCCACACAGAAGGTGTCTACCAGTGCCGTGCCTGTGGAAGTGAATTGTTTACCAGCCGGGAGAAGTTCGATTCCCACTGTGGCTGGCCCTCCTTCTGGGCGCCATTGGCTGAGGGCACCGTTCGGTATATCCATGACCGCACCATGGGGATGGATCGTGTGGAGGTCCGGTGTGCCACATGCGATTCCCATTTGGGACATGTGTTCGACGGCGAGGGCTACGGGACTCCGACTGACCAGCGATTCTGCATCAACTCCGTCTCGCTCCGTTTGGTGAACCCGGAAGAGAAGTAGGCGGGACCCGGGCGGACCGCTGTTTGGCTGGTCCGCCCGGACCGCATTTCCGTCGTCGCGTATCTTCACTGTCCCGGAGCTGGATCTCAGAGGCGTTCCCACGGTTCAATGACTAAGAGTCTCTTATGCTCAACTCGTTTTTGAATTAGCGATACTTTCCACTTGCTACGCTCGGCCCAGAAGCAAAAAACTACTTCGGAAAGGGCCCAGTTCAATGAACACCATCGCAACCGCAACCCCGCCGCGTGTCACCGCAGACAACGCCGAGTGGGCATCCCTGAAATCTGCTGCCACCGCCCTGCAGGCCTACCAGGAACAGGACGGCTCCATCGCTGATCCGGCCGTCCGCGACGAAGCCTCCGCCCTGGTGTCCACTATTACCGGCGCCATCGCTGCCCTGGCCCCGAGTTTCCCCCACGACTCCCGCTACCTTGACCTGTTGGTGGAAGACTTCGGGCGTTGGGCAGACAACGGCTTTGGAGTGCCGGACTTCCTGGACTCACTCCAGGCCTTCCAGCCCCAGGAACAGCGCATCAACGGACTCCAGCATTTGGTGGTCTTCCCCATGTACACCCAGAACGGCAGCACCAACAGGTTGGTCGAGGCCGTGCTGATCGAGGTCATCTGGCCGGAGTTCATTGGCGGCCTCGAGGCCGGCGAGTACTCCAACAAGCTCTTTGTCCCGATCCGATTTGTCGACTTCACTCCGGGGTACGACACCAACTCCGCGGTGCTGTTCCCGGAGACTGTCGCCGTCCGCGAAACTCCTACCTTCACGTGGGGCGCAATTTTCGCCGACCGCGAGGCCGCACGGTTCCGTCGCGTCCTCAAGGCGGCCGCCGAAACCACATCCCTCGTACTCCCCGAGGATGCCGCACAGCTGATCGATGACCAGGAACTCACCCAGCGCACGTTCGTCATGTGGGACCTGATCCACGACCGCACGCACATGCGCGGCGACCTTCCCTTCGATCCGTTCATGATCAAGCAGCGCATGCCGTTCTTCCTCTACTCGCTGGAGGAGCTGCGGTGCGATCTGACGGCATTCCGCGAGTCCGTGCGCATCGAAAAGGACGAAGAAGCCGATCCCGATGCCCGCAAGCACGCCAAGCTCGTCCAGTACGCCGTGATCTTTGACAGGATCTTCCGCTTCGCCATTACAGGCAGCCGCGTCCGCAACTACGACGGACTGGGTGGCCAGCTCCTGTTTGCCTGGATGCACCAGCACCACGTCCTCCACTGGACGGACAGCAAGCTCTCGATCGATTGGGACAATGCGGCAGACGTCGTGGTGGAACTCGGTGCCAAAATCGAGGAACTGTACTGGCGTTCCATTGACCGTCCCAAGGCAGCCCACTGGCTGGCCGCCTACGAGCTCATCTCGAGTACGGTAACCCCGCACCCCGCCTCCGTCTGGTCCAAGGGCCCCGATGCCCTCCCCCTGTCCGGCCCGCCCCGCGGCCTGACCGACCAGGTCCTGGACGATGAGTTCCCGCTGTCCATGTTCTATGAAGCACTGGAGAAGAAGATGCGTCCCGTCATCGAGTCCACCACGGGCATCACGGGCGCTATGGTGGCCTGATGACCCCAATGACGGTCCTGGTGACTGGCGGCAGCAGCGCTTCGGGCGTGGCTGCCGCCCGGGCCCTGGCGGCGGCCGGCCACCGGGTCTTCACTGTAGGTTCCGACGACGCCCGCATCAAGGCTGCAGCCGGTCAGGCGGGCAGCGCAGTGACCCCGATGACCTGTGATCTCGCCAGCCTCGATTCCGTCCGCGGGCTGGCCGCTGACATCCGAACACACGGAATCGAACGCGTCGATGGCGTGATCCACCTTGTAGGTGGATGGCGCGGCGCGAAGGGCATCGAAGACCAAAGCGACGAGGATTGGGAGTCGTTGGAACGGGGCGCGGTCACCACGCTCCGGAACGTGTCCAGGGTCTTCTACAGCCAACTGGAGGCCTCTCCCCATGGGCGGCTGGCGATGGTGTCATCAACAGCCGTTTCATCGCCCACAGCCGCGGCCGCCAGTTACGCCGCAGCCAAGGCTGCGGCGGAGACCTGGACAATGGCAGTGGCCGACGGCTTCCGCCGCGCCCAGTCCGGCAACAAGGAACAGCCGGTTGAGCAGCACAGCGCTGCCGTCATCTTTGTCGTCAAGGCCCTCCTGGACCCTGCAATGCGGCGTGAGCATCCGGACCGGCGATTCCCGGGCTACACGGACGTCGAAGAACTGGCAGCTGCCGCAGTCGGACTTTTCGACCATCCGGCCGCCTCCCTGAACGGCCAGCGCATCCTGCTGGCCAAATAGACTTGAAAGCGTGAATGAACAAGTGACGAGCACAACAGAGGCAATCCACACCGGCAAAGGCACGGCTGGGTCGGGCCAACTTCATGACCCCTCCGTTCGAGGTTTTGCGTCGGACAACTATTCCGGCGTGCATCCGGAGGTACTTTCCGCCCTCGCGACGGCCAATGGCGGCCACCAGGTCTCTTATGGCGAGGACGTGTACACAGCACGGCTCCAGGAGGTCCTGGAACAGCAATTTGGCCCTGGCATCGAGTGTTTCCCGGTCTTCAACGGCACAGGCGCCAACGTCCTTTCCCTGCAATCCCTGCTGCCCCGCTGGGGAGCGGTGATCTGCGCCTCCACCGCGCACATCAACATGGACGAGAACGGCGCACCGGAGCGTGTCGGCGGGATCAAGCTCCTGCAAGTACCTACCGAGGACGGCAAACTTACCCCTGAGTTGATTGACCGGGAAGCGTGGGGTTGGGGCGATGAGCACCGTGCGCAGCCGCTGGCAGTCTCCATTACCCAGACCACCGAACTCGGCACGTGCTACACGCCGGAGGAAGTGCGTGCCATTGCCGACCATGCCCACGCGAAGGGCATGAAACTCCACATGGACGGCGCCCGACTGGCCAACGCCGCCGCCCATTTGGGTGTACCGCTGCGGGCGTTCACGCGCGACGCCGGCGTGGACATCCTCTCTTTCGGAGGCACCAAGAACGGCCTGCTGTTCGGCGAAGTCGTCGTGGCGCTCAACCCTGAAGCAGCTCACGGGCTGAAGTTCCTCCGCAAGATGAACATGCAGTTGGCCTCCAAAATGCGGTTCATCTCAGCCCAGTTCATTGCCCTGCTGGAGGACGGCCTGTGGCTGCGCTCGGCTGCCCACGCCAATGCCATGGCGGCCCGCCTGCGCGCGGCCATTGAAGGAATCGACGGCGTTGAGCCAACCCAGGCCACGCAGTCCAACGGCGTCTTCGCCGTCCTTCCTGAAGGCGTTGCCGACCGGCTGCGGGCGTCCTTCGCTTTCTATGACTGGGACGCCGCGCGCCGCGAAGTACGGTGGATGTGCTCCTTCGACACAACAGAGGAAGACATCGACGCCTTCGTTGCAGCGATCAAGCGGGAGCTGGCCTGACGAGCAACCCCGTGCGCTCCGGGGCGGCGAGCCTGCACAGAATCGCCGCCCCGGACGCATAATCTGCGATGGTGAACGCCCTCGCACAGGTTCCCTCGGAGTTTCTCTTCGCCTTGGGAACGCTCCGAAAAGCTCAATGCCGCAGCGAACTGCGGCTGGACGAAATACCTGCACCCGCCAGACTGGCCCCCTATGCCGTGGCCCTCGGAGCGGAAGTCTTCAGTCCCACCGCGGCCACGCGGCAAGTTCCCGTCCACGGACCGGCAGCCAAGGCATTTGCCGAGAGCCAAGCCAACAGTCCCTCGAGCGAGGAAGACGACGAACTGGCGACTGGCCGCTTCATCCTCCTATACGACCCCGAAGGCTCGGCGGTGTGGGAGGGCGAGTTCAGGATCGTCACCTACATCCGGGCCCAGATGGACGCCGAGATGGGCAACGACTCCATGCTGGGCTCGGTGGCCTGGACGTGGCTCGTGGATGCCCTGGAAAGCCACGCAGCGCCGCACAGGGCTGCCGGAGGGACGGCGACGAGGATCCTCTCCGAGAGCTTCGGCACACTTGCCGACCGCCCGGACACGATCGACATTGAACTCCGAGCTTCCTGGACTCCCGCCAGCGCGAATATCCAGGCCCACCTGGAGGCCTGGTCGGATATGGTCTGCACTTTCGCCGGGCTGCCGCCACTGCCGCCCGGGGTTACGGGACTACCCAACAGGAGGCTCAATTGACCGTCCACCTTTCCGTGGCAGGCATCCCTGATCCGTTGACGGCAGCCCCCTGTGGCCGGAATCGGTAAGCTTAAGCCACCATGACCCCTGAAAACCTGGAAAACACCACAGCCGGCGATCCGGTTGCTGATCCCACTACGCACATCAAGGTCGACGGTTTCGACAGCCACGTACCTGAAGTCATCGAACTCGATACGCCCCGCGAAGGCGTACCCCTGGTCATCGACACCCCCGCCGGACTGGAGCGGTGCGCCGCCGCCATCGCTGCCGGAACAGGACCCGCCGGAGTCGACGCGGAGCGAGCGTCCGGATTCCGCTACGGCCAGCGGGCCTTTCTGGTGCAGATCCGTCGGGAGGGCGCCGGCACCTGGCTGATCGATCCCGAACCGTTCGACACCTTGGACATCGTCAACGACGCCTTGCAGGGTGTCGAATGGATCCTCCACGCAGCAACCCAGGACCTGCCTTGCCTGTCGGAACTGGGCATGTGGCCGGACAAGCTCTTCGACACCGAACTCGCAGCGCGCCTCGCCGGCCTCCCGCGGGTAGGCCTGGCGGCAGTCATCGAACAGCTGCTCGGTTTTGGACTGGCCAAGGAGCACTCCGCAGCTGACTGGTCCACCCGCCCTTTGCCTGAGCCCTGGCTCCGGTACGCGGCCCTCGACGTCGAGGTCCTTGCAGAGCTCCGCGAGGAACTCATCGAACTGCTCGAAGCGGACGGCAAGCTCGACTATGCCGAGCAGGAGTTTGCAGGCATTCTTGCCGCCGGCATCTCCCCGCCCCGCGTTGACCCGTGGCGCAAGACCTCCGGCCTCCACCAAATCCGTGACCGCCGCCAACTGGCGGCCGTTCGTGAGTTGTGGCATGAGCGCGATCAGCTTGCACGAAAACGCGACGTCGCACCAGGTCGGCTCATCCCCGACTCCGCACTCGTGGCTGCCGCCAAAGCCATGCCCACCACGGTGCCGCAACTCCTGGCCACCAAGGGATTCCATGGCAGGTCCGCCCAACGGGAAGCTCCTCGCTGGCTGCGCTGCATCACCACCGCCCGCACCGCCACGGACCTGCCTCCCCTGCACTTGCCCACCAATGCCCCGCCGCCACCAAGGGTATGGGTAGACCGGGATCCGGAAGCGGCCGCCCGCTTGGCCACCGCCAGGCCCGCGCTCCAGGCCAAGGCTGACGAGCTCAAGCTGCCCGTGGAGAACCTGCTTACGCCGGACTACCTGCGCCGGGTGGCCTGGCGGCCGCCTTCCGACGTCTCCTTGGAAACCGTTGCTGCGGACTTGCGGGCCTTGGGCGCCCGCGAGTGGCAGATCTCCTTCGCCGCTCCGATCCTCACCGACGCTTGCTTGAACCCCAAGCCCCTCCCGTCCAAGGAATCCAAGTCGAAGGAAGCACAGCAGTCCCCGGAAACCGCACAGCGGGGGGACGCAGGCTGACCGCCGCCTACTTCCAGGCCCGTGGGCCCGCGCACACATGGGGGGGCCGGCCGGGTTGGGGGAGGGTACCGGTTGGGGCGGGGTGGACGCTGCGGGGGGACGCTGGCTGACCGCCGCCTACTTCCTGGCCCGTCGCCCGAACCACATTTCGGGCGACGGGCCTTTTGCGTCGATGGACCGTTTGGCGCGGCGATCGAACCGGACCTTGCAAGCTAAGTTACCGACGAGTAACATTGCAGCAATGCCAACCGGAGCGCCCGCGACACGGGATCCGGCGCCATGTCTCAACGAGGAGTTAACACATGAGTCCATCACGCAGTGCTCAAAGGAACGTCCGCGACGTCGTGTTCGTGGACGGCGTACGCACGCCCTTCGGCAAGGCCGGCGAGAAGGGCATCTACGCGGGAACCCGCGCGGATGACCTGGTGGTGAAGTGCATCCGCGAACTAATGCGGCGCAACCCTTCCTTGCCGGCGGAGCGCGTCGATGAGGTCGCCATTGCGGCCACCACCCAGACCGGAGACCAAGGCCTCACCATAGGCCGCACAGCGGCCCTGTTGGCCGGGCTCCCCCGTTCCGTCCCCGGTTTTGCGATCGACCGTATGTGCGCAGGCGCCATGACGGCAGTAACGACGACGGCGAGCGGCATCGGCTTCGGTGCCTACGACGTCGTCATTGCGGGCGGTGTGGAACACATGGGCAACCACCCCATGGGTGCCGGCGCCGACCCGAATCCGCGCTTCATGTCCGAGCGTCTCGTCGATCCGGCGGCACTGAACATGGGCAACACCGCCGAGAACCTGCACGACCGGTTCCCTGCGATCACCAAGGACCGCACGGACGCTTACGCGGCAGCTTCCCAGGCCAAGCTGGCGGCCGCCTACGCCAACGAACAAATCCAACACGACCTTGTCCCCGTGGCTACGATGAAACCCGGTCAGGGGTGGGCACTCCACACTACCGACGAGCCACCGCGGCCAGGAACCACAGTGGAGGATCTGGCCGAGCTGCGTACCCCCTTCCGCGCCCACGGCCGCGTCACGGCGGGCAATGCCGCAGGATTGAACGACGGCGCCACCGCCGCAGTCCTGGCTTCTTCGGACGCCGCTGAAGAACTCGGCTTGTCCGTCAAGATGCGCCTGGTCTCCTACGCATTCGCGGGAGTTGAGCCCGAGGTCATGGGCATTGGCCCCGTACCTGCCACGGAGAAAGCCCTCAAGAATGCCGGCCTCGGAATCGAGGACATCGGACTGTTCGAGATCAACGAAGCCTTCGCCGTCCAGGTGCTGAGCTTCCTGGACCACTTCGGGATTGCCGATGACGACCCCCGGGTCAACCGCTACGGCGGGGCGATCGCCGTCGGACATCCTCTGGCCTCTTCGGGCGTTCGCCTGATGAACCAGTTGGCGCGCCAGTTCGAGGAAGATCCGTCCGTTCGTTACGGCATCACCACCATGTGCATCGGACTGGGCATGGGTGCCACGGTGATCTGGGAAAACCCGCACCACCCCGACTTCGAATCCGTCACCACCACCGAAGGAGCCGCCGCATGAGCGCCGCCGAATTCCAGAAGCTCGCCGCCCTGTTCCCCGATGAAGTAGTGACCCATTCCTACGTCCAGGACATCCAGCTCCCCGGCGGTGCGGGTACCTTCGCGCTGATCACTTTGGACAACGGGCTGGATCACTCCAAGCCGACAACGCTTGGCCCCAACACGCTCGTCGAACTCGGCGGCGTCCTGGAGAACCTCAAGGAACGCGCCTCGCGCGGCGAGATCGTGGGCGTCGGCGTCACCGGCAAGCCTTACTTCCTGGTGGCGGGAGCCGATCTTTCCGCGGTGAAAACCCTGAAGGAACGTGAGCACGGGTTGTGGATGGCCCAGCTCGGCCACGCCGTCTACGCCACGCTGGCCAATCTGGGAGTTCCCAGCTTCGCTTTCATCAACGGACTGGCATTGGGCGGCGGGCTGGAAATCGCGTTGCAGTCCACCTACCGGACCGTCTCCACAGGCGCGGGCGCCCTCGCCCTTCCTGAAGCGTTCATCGGCCTCGTACCCGGTTGGGGCGGTGTCTACATCCTGCCGCGCCTCATTGGACCCGAGAATGCCGTCAAGGTGATGATCGAGAATCCGCTCAGCAACAACCGGACCCTCACCGGGCCACAGGCCTTTGAACTCGGCGTGGCTGACGCCATCTTCGAACCGGCCGACTTCGTCGAGCAGTCACTGGCTTGGGCGGCACGGGTGATCTCCGGCGACGTGACGCCGGAGCGGAACAACTCTGTTGATCCAGCCGACGAGGCTGTCGCAGGGCGCTGGGCTTCTGCTGTTTCTGCAGGTCGCGCCTTCGTTGAGGCCAAGACCTCGAACGCTTCACCCGCTCCGGCCAAGGTCTTGGACGTCATGGAGGCAAACCGCACCATGACGCAGGCAGACTCTGCTGAACTGGAATGCGAGACCCTTGCCGGCCTCATGCAGACGGACGAGTTCCGCTCCACGGTGTACGCCTTCCTGGACCTCGTCCAGAAGCGCTCCAAGCGCCCCGCAGGCGCCCCGGACCGTAAGCTCGCACGGCCGGTGACCAAAATCGGCGTCGTGGGTGCAGGCCTCATGGCCAGCCAATTGGCGCTGCTCTTCGCCCGGCAACTCAAGGTCCCCGTTGTCATGACTGACATCGATCAGGCAAGGGTGGACAAGGGAGTTGCCTATGTCCACGCCGAGGTTGACAAGATGCTGCAAAAGAAGCGCATCAAGCCCGACGCCGCCAACCGGACCAAAGCGCTTGTGACCGGCTCCGTCTCCAAAGAAGTTTTTGCCGACGCCGATTTTGTCATCGAGGCCGTCTTCGAAGAGCTCCACATCAAGAAGCAGGTTTTCGCGGAAGTCGAGAAAATCGTCTCCCCCGAGTGCATTCTGGCCACGAACACATCGTCCTTGTCCGTCACGGCAATGGCAGAAGACCTGGTCCACCCGGAGCGGTTGGTGGGCTTCCACTTCTTCAACCCCGTGGCCGTCATGCCGCTGCTGGAGATCGTGCGGGCGCCCAAGACAGACGACGCCGTCCTCGCTACCGCCTTCGAGCTGGCCAAGGGACTCAAGAAGACCGCAGTCCTGGTCAAGGATGCTGCCGCTTTCGTAGTCAACCGGATCCTGCTGCGTCTCATGGGCGAGGTCATCGCAGCGTTCGACGAAGGAACTCCGGCGGAGGTCGCGGACACTGCCTTGCGTCCCATGGGCCTGCCGATGTCGCCCTTCACATTGAGCGCCATGGTGGGCTTGCCTGTCGCCCAGCACGTGCAGGAATCCCTGCACAATGCTTTCGGCGACCGGTTCCCCGTGTCTCAAAACCTGCAGAAGCTCATCGACAACGGTGTGAAGACGCTCTGGGTGCCGGGACCCGACGGAACACCCGTTATCCCCGCTGAGACGCTTGCCATCATGTCCTTTGGCAATAACCCTTCCACCGGAGAGGAAGTCCTGCGCCGCACGCAGGATGCGCTGGCCGAGGAAATCGGGTTCATGATTGCCGAAGGTGTAGTTGCAGGACCGGAAGACATCGACCTCTGCGTCATCATGGGCGCCGGCTGGCCGATGTTCCTTGGCGGTATTACGCCTTATCTGGACCGCGTAGGCGCCTCGGAACGCGTTAACGGCAAGCGGTTCCTGGCCCCGGGTGTCGCCTCGGCACCGGCCTAGGCACCACTACACGAGGGCCGTGGCTGGAGCATCGGCTCCTGCCACGGCCCTCTGTTGTACCTTCTTAGAAGCTGTTGCACCTTCCTAGAAGAGCGCCACTTTCGGTGCTCGCGGGAAGATCTCATCGAGTTCGTCCCGGTCCTGCTGCGTTGGTACCCAGCACACTGCCTCGGCGTTCTCTCGGATTTGCTCGGGACGGGTGGCGCCTGCGATGACACTGCTGACCCCAGGCTGGGCGGCCAACCAGGAGAAAGCCAGCTGAAGCTCGCTGATGTCCCGCTCCTTGGCAAACTGGCCGAAGCGACCCAGCTGCTCCCAGTCGGCGTCGTGGACCAGGTTGGTGCGGGTGTGGCTCAGCCGGGATCCTGCCGGAGCCTTGCCCGCAGAGTATTTCCCCGTCAGGAGGCCGTTGGCCAGCGGGAAGTACGGGAGAACACCCAGCGAGAATGCCCCGGCAGCTGGCAGCACTTCGAGTTCGGCGCGTCGGTCCAGCAAGTTGTAGTGGTTCTGCGTCGAAATGAAGCGCGTACCGCCGGTTTGGCGTCCTGCAAACTCGGCCTCGGCGATCTGCCAGCCCGCGAAGTTGGAGTGTCCGATGTAACGGACCTTGCCGCTGCGAACCAGGTCGTCCAAGGCGGCCAACGTCTCGTCGATGGGTGTTTGCGGGTCCGGTGTGTGGAACTGATAGAGATCGATCCACTCGGTGCCAAGGCGGCGGAGAGACGCCTCCACGGCCTTGACGATGTAGCGCCGCGAACCACGTGCACCAAAGTCGTTTCCGTTGACCCCGTGCATGTCCATGCCGAACTTGGTACCAATGACGACGTCGTCCCGCCGCCCCTTCAGTGCCTTGCCCAGCATGACCTCGCTCAGGCCCGGCTCACGTCCGTAGACGTCGGCGACGTCGAAGAAGGTGACCCCGGCGTCAAGGGCGGCGTGGACAACGGTGTCAGTGCCTTCCTGGGACTCTGTAGGCGTGTTTGCGCGGCCGAGGTTGTTACAGCCCAGCCCAACCGCTGAGACCGTAAGTCCGGAATGGCCAAGGCGTCGATATTCAGTCATGAATTCAGCCTATAACGCGCTTCAGGGCACTTGGTCACCCCAGGCAACAAAGCAGGCGTTGCCCGTTACGAGCTGCCGTAGGAGATGCCGGATTCCTCCAGTGCCTCCCCGAGTTGGGCAATGGCCACCGGCCCCATGCCGTGGAGCTTGGAAACTTCCTCTTCACCGAACTCCGCCAGTTGCTCCAGCGTCTCAATGCCCTCGTGGGCCAGTGCCCGTTTGGCCGGCGCAGCGAGTCCCTTGGGTAAGGGTGTGTGGCCGGGCCAGTTGCTCTTGGACGACATGGAGATCCCTTCTGAGCGCTGCGGGTGTTACTTAGAGAGTAAAGCCCACACCTTGCTTGGGCGAGTGCTTCACGCGGAAAGCCGTGGGATCGCCATGGGGTGCTGCTGCGATGGTCAACTTGGTGAAGTCCAGGTCTTCCCCGCGAACACTGATCTTGATGGCATTCACCGCTTTGTTGACGTCCGGGCAGAGGCAGTAGATGTTCAGGCGCGAGTTTCCGATTTCCGAACGCTCCACCGTGCCGAGGCCGCGCCATGCCAATTCGCCGGTAAGTGCAGCTTTGGCCTTCCGTTCAAGGTGCCGGTCACGTTCAGTGCCGTCCTTGGTCTTCAGGGCAATCTGGGCAACCACCCAGAACTGATCGGACTCTGGAATCTCGGCGTAGCCGTCTTCTTCGCATTGCGCCGCAAACGCGGCCATCAGCCCTTCGACTGCGGAGTCATCATCGACCTCTGATTCGTCCGTCTTGCTCTGGTGGCCCACAACGCCATGGTTGATGACGAACTGCTGGTCTTCGTCGTCGTACCACGCTTCACGGAAGTGAAGAACCCCTTCGTCGTCCCGCTTGTATGTTCGGATGATGCCGCTCATGCTCGTCCTTTCCTGAACCACTCGGCGCTCGTGCTGTTGGCGCCCGTGACATCGAATGGTGCTTTCATCGTGTCCACTGCCTCGAAAAGCGCGGCACATTCTTTCCGCATGGCCTCAACGATCCCGTGCGGGTATCCCATGGACACCCGGTGCTGCTCAAATTCGTCTTCGTCGTCCACGAACACCCCGCGAGTGGTGGAGCGAATCACATCCAGGTCCATGTCGATCATGTGGAACTCCGCTACCCCGGGCCGGATGGTGTTCCAGCCGTGGCCGGTGGCGAGGTCCACGTAGATCCGGAAGTCCCCCGGGTAGGTGTCGTCGTAGAACGTTGCGACAAACTCGCCGGTGCGAGGCACCAGGAGGACAGCGTCTGAGGCCGTGTAGAAGGCCGCACCCGGACGGGAACAGAACTCCCCCGCTCCCTGGAAAATCCACCAACCGTGGATGTCCTCCCCCAGGTATGTTCCCGGGACGACCCAGTGCGCCTTGCCGTCCCACTTCCTGTTGCGCGACACCACAAGATCGCCGGGCTGCAGCGCGCCCGGTCCGCCGTCGTCCCTCACAACTTGGGCAAACTGCCGGTGGTGGGGTGCTCCTGGCCCGGGAGGGGCCGCGCAAACGGGACCTTTGTCCCCAGAACCTGGGCAACGACGTCGTGGGCGATTTTCTGGGCCGTCAGCCCGACGCGTTCCAGGACCTGGCTGCGGGTGCCGTGAACAAGGAATTCCACCGGCAGGCCGACTTCATTGAGGGCGGTATCGACGCCCGCCGCACGCATTTCCTGGCGAATCCGCGATCCCACGCCACCTGCCCGGACGCCGTCCTCAATACAGATGACCAAACGATGACGGGCGGCCAGGGCGATGATCGACTTCCGGACCGGCAAAACCCAACGGGGGTCAACTACCGTTGAACTGATGCCCTGTGCGCCCAGGCGGTCGGCAACATCGAGAGCGAGCTCGGACATGGCACCAACGCTGACAATGAGGACATCATTTTCAGTGGAGCCGTCAGGACGCCGCGCCAGGATGTCCACGCCATCGTGGAGCCTGTCGATTGCCTCGACCTCGGAGCCGACACTGCCCTTGGAGAAACGTACTACGGTCGGGGCATCGTTGACCGCGACGGCTTCCCGCAGTTCCTCGCGCAGACGGGTGGCGTCGCGAGGGGCGGCCAAGTGGAGCCCCGGGACGATCTGCACCATCGCCATGTCCCACATGCCGTGGTGGCTGGGACCATCAGGACCGGTGACTCCAGCGCGGTCAAGGACAATGGTTACCCCGGCCTTGTGCAAGGCCACGTCCATGAGGAGCTGGTCGAAGGCTCGGTTGAGGAACGTTGCGTAGACTGCCACGACGGGGTGGAGCCCGCCGAAGGCCATGCCGGCAGCCGAAGTAAGGGCGTGCTGCTCGGCGATGCCGACATCGATGACACGCTCAGGGTGGCGCTCAGCGAACTTGTGCAGGCCCACGGGAATGAGCATGGCTCCGGTGATGCCCACAATGTCCGGGCGCTCATCGGCGATGTCGGCAATTTCCTCGGCGAAGACCGAAGTCCAGGACCTGGCACCCGGAGTCTCGGTGGACTCACCCGTTTCGGGATCGATGATGCCCACTGCATGGAACTGGTCGGCCTCGTTGGCCAGCGCCGGAGCGTAGCCATGCCCCTTCTCGGTCATGGCGTGGACGATTACCGGCCCGCCGTAGGCCTTTGCGGTATTCAGGGCATGTTCCATGGCCTGGAGGTTGTGCCCGTCCACTGGCCCGATGTACTTCATGCCGAGGTCTTCGAACATGCCTTGGGGTGCCCACCAGTCCTTGATGCCCTTCTTCATGGCGTGCAGGCTTTTGTAGGTGAACTGCCCGGCCGGGCCGCCGTTCTGCAGCTTCTTTTTCCACCAGTCCAACATGCGCTCGTAGGCGGGGGCTGTACGCAGTGAGTCGATGGTGGGGCGCAAGGATGCGAGGTAGTCGGCGAAGCCACCCACCGTGGGAGCGTAGGACCGGCCGTTGTCGTTGACGACGATGACCACGCGACGCCGCTTGTCAGCGGCAATGTTGTTAATGGCCTCCCAGGTCATGCCACCAGTCAGCGCACCGTCGCCAACCACAGCGACGACGAACCGGTCGCCTTCCCCGGTCAGCTGGCGGGCACGCGAGATGCCGTCGGCCCAGGACAGCGACGACGACGCATGGGAACTCTCCACAATGTCGTGCTCTGATTCAGCACGGTCCGGATAGCCCGACAGGCCGCCTTGCTGACGGAGCGTGCTGAAATCCTGGCGACCGGTAAGGAGCTTGTGCACATAGGACTGATGCCCGGTGTCGAACACCACCGAGTCCCGGGGGGAGTCAAAGATCCGGTGAATCGCGAGGGTGAGTTCAACGACACCAAGGTTGGGGCCCAGATGTCCACCCGTCGCGGCAACGTTGGTGATCAGGAATTCCCTGATTTCGCCGGCCAGTTGCTCCAGCTCAGTGCCGGACAGTTTGGCCAGGTCCTGTGGATCCTTGACGGTTTCCAAAAGTCCCAACGGCCCTCCTTAGGGTGAATGACGTGCTTGTTAACTTTAGCGCGTGCCCGGGCTCCGCGTTTCCCGCGTGCCGCCCAAGCAACAGGACTGCTGTCCCGGGACGCCAACAGCCCCGGCTGGTCGGGCGACCAGCCGGGGCTGCCTGGTAGTGAATCAGCTGAAGACCAGCAGATGCCCTACGCGGAGATCTGACGCAGGACGTACTGCAGGATGCCGCCGTTGCGGTAGTAGTCCGCTTCACCCGGGGTATCGATGCGCAGGACGGCGTCGAACGACTTAACAGTTCCGTCCTCTGCCGTAGCCGTTACCTTGAGCGTCTTCGGCGTGGTGCCGTTGTTCAGCTCGGTGACGCCCTCTACTGCGAACGTTTCCGTACCGGTCAGGCCGAGCGTTGCTGCCGATTCCCCAGCCGGGAACTGCAGCGGAAGAACGCCCATGCCGATCAGGTTGGAGCGGTGGATACGCTCGTAGCTTTCGGCAACGACAGCCTTGACGCCCAGAAGCGCGGTGCCCTTGGCTGCCCAGTCACGGGATGAACCCGAGCCGTATTCCTTGCCTGCCAGGACCACCAGCGGCGTTCCTGCGGCCTGGTAGTTCTGTGCGGCATCGTAGACGTACGCCTGGGGTGCGCCCTCCTGGCTGAAGTCGCGGGTGAAGCCACCCTCAACGCCGTCCAGGAGCTGGTTCTTGATACGGATGTTCGCGAACGTACCGCGGATCATGACTTCGTGGTTGCCACGGCGCGAACCGTAGGAGTTGAAGTCCTTGCGCTCCACGCCGTTGGCCAGGAGGTACTGGCCGGCAGGAGTGTCCGACTTGAAGGAGCCCGCCGGGGAGATGTGGTCCGTGGTGACGGAATCGCCAAGCTTCAACAGCACGCGGGCGCCGGCGATGTCCTTGACGGGATCCGGCTGCGCCTTCATGCCCTCGAAGTATGGGGGCTTCCGCACGTAGGTGGAATCCTCTGCCCAAGCGAAGGTGTCACCGGCGGGGGTGTCGAGCGCCTTCCAGCGGTCGTCGCCGTCGAAGACGCCCTCGTAGCCCTTGGCGAACATGGCCTCATCGATGGAGGAGTCAATGACTTCCTGCACCTCGGTGGGGTTCGGCCAGATGTCCTTGAGGAAGACCTCGTTGCCTTCGGAGTCCGTGCCCAGGGCGTCGTTGTCGAAGTCGAAGTCCATGGAACCAGCCAGGGCGTATGCGATGACCAACGGCGGCGAAGCCAGGTAGTTCATCTTCACGTCCGGGTTGATGCGGCCCTCGAAGTTGCGGTTGCCCGAGAGGACAGCCGTGACGGAGAGGTCGTTGGCCTGGATGGCCTCGGAGATTTCCGGCTCAAGCGGGCCGGAGTTGCCGATGCAGGTGGCGCAACCGTAACCCACGATGTAGAAGCCGAGCTTCTCCAGGTAGGGGGTGAGTCCGGACTTCTCGTAGTAGTCCGTGACGACCTTCGAGCCGGGGGCTACGGAGGTCTTGACCCACGGCTTGGAGGTCAGGCCCTTGTCCACCGCGTTGCGTGCCAGGAGGGCAGCCGCAAGCATGACGGACGGGTTGGACGTGTTGGTGCAGGAGGTGATCGAAGCGATCGACACCGCGCCGTGGTCCAGCTCGAATTCGCGGCCATCAGCGGTCTTCACGTGCACCGGTGTGGACGGACGTCCGTGTGCACCGTTGGCCGCCGAGGCAACCCGCGCCGTTTCGGTGGTGTGCGAGTCCGCGTGTGTGAACGACGGCGAGTCCGAAGCCGGGAAGGACTCGTCCAGGGACTCGTCCACGCTGCCGTCTTCGATGGAGACGTAGTTGTGGATGTCCTTGCGGAACTGCTCCTTGGCGTCCGTGAGCTCGATGCGGTCCTGCGGACGCTTCGGGCCGGAAATCGACGGAACCACGGTGGAGAGGTCCAGCTCAAGGAACTCGGAGAAGCGCAGTTCGCGGGAGGGATCGTGCCAGAGGCCCTGCTCCTTGGAATACGCCTCGACAAGGGCAACGTTCTCCTGCGAGCGGCCGGTGAGGCGCAGGTAGTCCAAGGTGACGTCGTCGATCGGGAACATGGCAGCCGTGGAACCGAATTCCGGGCTCATGTTGCCGATGGTGGCGCGGTTGGCCAGCGGCACGGCTGCAACGCCTTCGCCGTAGAACTCAACGAACTTGCCCACAACACCGTGCTTGCGCAGCATTTCGGTGATGGTCAAGACGACGTCGGTAGCGGTGGCGCCGGCCGGGATGCTGCCGTTGAGCTTGAAGCCAACAACGCGGGGAATCAGCATGGAGACGGGCTGGCCGAGCATTGCTGCCTCGGCTTCGATGCCGCCAACGCCCCAACCCAGGATGCCCAGGCCGTTGACCATGGTGGTGTGGGAGTCGGTGCCAACGCAGGTGTCCGGGTACGCACGCAGAACGCCGTCAATTTCGCGGGTCATGACGGTGCGTGCCAAGTACTCGATGTTGACCTGGTGGACGATGCCGGTTCCCGGAGGAACAACCTTGAAGTCATCGAACGCCGTCTGTCCCCAGCGGAGGAACTGGTAGCGCTCACCGTTGCGCTGGTATTCGATCTCCATGTTGCGCTCCAGCGCGCCGGAGTTACCGAAAGCGTCGATCTGGACGGAGTGGTCGATCACCATCTCAGCGGGCGCCAGCGGGTTGACTCGCTTGGGGTCGCCGCCGAGTTCCTTGACGGCCTCGCGCATGGTGGCAAGGTCAACAACGCAGGGCACGCCAGTGAAGTCCTGCATGATGACTCGTGCCGGGGTGAACTGGATTTCCGTGTCGGGTTCCGCATTGGGATCCCAACCGGCCAGGGCGCGGACATGGTCCGCCGTGATATTGGCGCCATCCTCAGTCCGCAGGAGGTTTTCAAGCAATACTTTAAGGCTGAACGGAAGGCTGTCTGCGCCCTCTACGGAGTTCAACCGGAAAATTTCATAATCGGTGCCGGCTACATTCAGTACGCCTTTGGAACCGAAGCTGTCCACAGTGCTCATGGCAGGACTCCTCTCGCAACAGTTTCATCTTTGTCGCGTGGTTGGCCGCTAGCCAGTTAGGCGCACCTTACTTAGCCCGGCGGCACATCTCTCTTGGTCACCCCGGTCCGCAGCGCGGAACTACGCGGGGCGGGACTACTACGCCCATCGTAGTGGCATACAACTCCATCGTGGCATTTATCAGGCGTAGCGATGGAAACCGGCAGTTGCCGCCCGCCGGCGGTTGCCCGGCGGGCGGGATTGCTACGTTGCCGGGACGATGAGCGCCACAGTTTCCAGGTGGTGGGTATTCGGATAGAGGTCGAAGGCACGGAGGGAATCCAGGCGCCAGCCACCTTGCTGGAAGTAACCCAGATCACGCGCAAAGGAGGCCGGATCACAGGACACATAAGCGATCGCACGCGGCCCGGAAGCCATCAACTGCTTCACCACCGCCTTGCCCGCCCCGGCGCGAGGCGGATCCAGCACTACCGAGTCGAAGTTCCTGCCCTGGTGGTTCAAGACTCGTTCCACGCGCCCTTGCACGATCTCTACTTGCGTTTGGCCGTGCAGGTTCTTCCGTGCGTCGCGGCTGGTGCCAGGCGCACCTTCGACCGAAAGTACCGAACCCGTGACGCCTACGGCGTCGGCAAGGGGCGCGGTAAACAGACCTGCCCCGGCATACAAATCGGCGACGACGGCGCCCGGCTGCAGGTACCCGCCACCGGCAAGATATCCGGTCACAGCATTCACCAAGGTCTCCGGCGCGTCCTTGTGAATCTGCCAGAAGCCCTCACCCGTGACCCGGTACTCATGGTCGGCCGCCGATTCCTGCACCCATGTACGGCCGCGCAGCTGCAGGACTTCGCCCTTGCTGGGGTCGAAGCTGGCTACGGAGACGTCATGGGGCAATTGGGAAAGAATGCTGTGCAGCCGCTTCGGGCTGGTGGATTCCTCCGGTGCGAGCAGTACCAAGGGCCGTGAACCATTGGCCGGCACAGCGACTTCCACGCGGGCAATGCCGCCAAGATCAACATCCCAGAGTTTCAAGTCGTTGATTCCCGGCACCGCCAACGGCATGTCCTTCACGGGAATCACGACGTCGGAGCGGTGCGCATGCATACCCAACCGCCCCTTGGCTGTCACGGCGAAACTGGCGCGGGTCCGCCAGCCCAGCCCGTCGTCGTCGGCCCCGGCTGGTTCCACCGCAGTGGCGAGTTCCAGTCCGGCCAGCCGCTTCAGCTGCTCCGCGAGGACGTCGGCCTTCAGGGCACGCTGGCGCTGCAGGGAGATGTGCCCCAGCTCCGCGCCGCCCACAGGCGGCCCGCCACGACGCCAGGAACCCAGCGAGTCGGCCAGCTTCCAAAAGTGCGGCACCCGGTCGGGTGAGGCCTCCAGGACTTCGACGACGTCGGCACGCCAGAAGCGCGACGAGTCACCGGAATCAGTCAAACGGACGCGGACCTTTTCCCCCGGGATGGCGTGGCGGACGAAAATGACACGGCCTTCGTGCCGGGCCACAAAGTGCCCCCCGTGCGCGATGGGGCCAACGTCTACAACCAGTTCAGTGCCTGGGGTGCCCGGGCCATCACTGGACCGGGCATGGGGGGAAGTGCTGTGGGAGGTCATTATGTATCCTGCAGTGCCTTTGCTTCTTCGGAAGATTTCAGTTGCCAAGGAACGCTGGCAACCATGACTCCAGGTTCAAAGTGGAGCCGCGTCTTGATGCGGAGTGCGGTCTGGTTGTGGACAAGTTGTTCCCACCATTTACCCACGACGTACTCCGGGATGTAGACCACGATGAGGTCCCTCGGGGAGTCCCGGCGCATGTTCTTGACGTACTCCATGATCGGAGTAACGGTCTCACGGTAGGGGCTTGCCAACACGGTGAGGGGAACGGGAATCTCCAGTTTCTCCCAATCCCTGACGGTGTGCTCGGTCTCTTCGGAGTTGATATCCACGGTAATGGCGTCCAGCCGCGATGGGCGCGAGGCCCTCGCATAGGCCAGCGCGCGGAGCACCGGCTTGCGGACGTGGGAGACAAGGAGCACCGCATGCACGCGCGTGGGGAGGGCACGCGGCGAGGAATCCTCGTCGACGGCAAGCTCCTTGGCCACATTGTCGTAGTGCGCCCGGATGCTCCACATGATGAGGAACAGGACAAACATGGCGAGCAGGGCAATCCAGGCGCCCTGCTCGAATTTGGTGATCAGGACAATGACCAGGACCAACGCTGTCATGCCGAAGCCCACCATGTTGATGGTGCGCGACTTGATGATCCGGCGGCGGACACCCTTGTCCCGGGCGAGTTTCAGTTCGCGCCCCCAGTGCCGGACCATGCCCAGTTGGCTGGCTGTGAACGAGATGAAGACGCCCACGATGTACAGCTGGATCAGCTTGGTGACATCGGCGTTGAAGGCAAGAATGAGGACCAGCGCTCCGGCCGCCAGGGCCAGGACGCCGTTGCTGAACGCAAGCCTGTCGCCGCGGGTACGGAGCTGGCGCGGAAGGTATCCGTCCTGCGCGAGGATCGACCCCAGGACAGGAAAGCCGTTGAAGGCGGTGTTCGAGGCGAAAACGAGGATGACGCCCGTGGCGGCCACCACGATGTAGAACGGGATGGAGCCCGCCCCGAAGATCGTGTCGGCGATCTGGCTGATGGCCGGGTTTTGAATGTAACCCTCCGGCAGCGGTTTGCCGTCCACCAGGAATTCCGTGGCGGGATCCAGGACGATGTGGACCTTGGTGGCATTGGCCAGGAAGAGGATGCCGGCCAACATGGCGGCGGCGATCGCTCCCAAGAGCAGCAACGTTGTAGCGGCGTTCTTGCTCTTGGGCTTTTGAAAGTTGGGCACACCGTTGCTGATGGCTTCGACGCCGGTCAAGGCAGCAGCACCCGATGAGAAAGCTCGCAACAACAGGAAGGCGCCCGCGAGCCCCACCAGCCCCTCGTCAAAGCCGGACTCCGGGACGATGGTGAAGTTGGCCGATGCCGCCTCGCCCAGCTGCCCCGTTACGGCCTGGAAAATGCCGACGGCGGTCATGCCCAGGATGGACGCCATGAAGATGTACGTGGGAACGGCGAAGACCGAGCCGGCCTCCTTGATGCCTCGAAGGTTTACCAAGGCCAGGATGACCACCCCGATGGTGGCAATGAGCGCCTGCTGTCCGTGGAGCGAAGGGATGGCGGTGGTGACATAGGCCGCCGCGGACGACATCGACACTGCAACGGTCAGCACGTAGTCCACCAGGAGGGCCGAGGCGACCGTAAGCCCAGCGAACTTGCCGAGGTTGACGTTGGCGATTTCGTAGTCGCCCCCGCCGGAGGGATATGCGTGCACGTTTTGACGGTAGGAAGCCACAACTGTGAGCAACACCACCATGACTGCCAGGCCCACGAGGGGAGAAAACGCCACCGCACTGACACCGGCAAGGGCCAGAGTGAGCAGGATTTCGTCGGGTGCGTAGGCCACTGAGGACAGCGCGTCCGAGGCGAAGATCGGCAAAGCGATGCGTTTAGGCAGCAAGGTGTGGGACAAGCGGTCATTCCGGACTGGCCGGCCCACCAATACCCGCTTCGCGGCATTCAGAATTGTCAGCACTCCGCAAAGCTACTCTGAATCACCAGCGATGTCATGACGACGGTCGCCGCCTTACACGCGTTGCAACGGTAAAGTCATACGCAGCGGCATGGACAACACACAAAAGGAGACACGGTGGCTCACTTCGTGATCATGGGTTGCGGCCGTGTGGGCGCAACCCTGGCACACACGTTGGAGGATGCAGGCCATTCCGTGGCCATCATTGACCAGGACGAGCGGGCCTTCCGCCGCCTGCGCAACACCTTCACCGGTCGCAAGGTCACTGGCGTCGGATTCGACCGCGACACCCTCAAGCAGGCCGGAGTTGAAGAGGCCTACGCTTTCGCCGCGGTCTCCAGCGGAGATAACTCGAACATCCTGGCCACGCGGGTGGCCCGCGAGACCTTCCACGTGGCACACGTGGTGGCTCGTATCTACGATCCCGGCCGGGCAGAGATCTACCAGCGCCTCGGTATCCCCACTGTTGCGGCCGTGCGCTGGAGCGCAGACCAGGTCCTGCGCCGAATCCTTCCCGAACAGCACTTGGCTGGCGACTACCGCGAGCCGTCCGGCCGTTTGGTCCTGGCTGAAGTTGACCTGCATGAGGGCTGGATCGGGCACAGCCTCAACGCCATTGAGGCAGCATCCGGAATCCGCATCGCGTTCCTCACCCGCTTCGGGGAGGGCTTGTTGCCGCAGGCCGGAACGGCCTACCAGGAAGGCGACACGGTTCACGCCATGGTGACCCTGGACAGGACTTCGGAGATCACCCGGATCCTCGCCAAAGCACCCGTCAAGGAGTTTTAGTGAAAGTTGTCATTGTTGGCGCAGGCAGCGTCGGCTCGTCCATTGCGCGTGAGCTTCTGGCCCACAACCACCAAATCCTGCTCATTGACCTCAAGCCCGAGGTCATTGGGCGCAGCGGCCTTCGGGGCGCACGGTGGTTGGTGGGCGATGCCTGCGAACTGAGCACCCTGCAGGACGCGAAACTGGAGGATGCCGACGTCGTGGTTTCTGCCACCGGCGACGACAAAGTAAACCTCGTGGTCTCGCTGCTCGCCAAGACGGAATTTGGTGTCGGGAGAACTGTAGGGCGGGTCAACAACCCCAAGAATGACTGGATGTTCAACGACTCCTGGGGCGTCGATGTAGCAGTCAACACCCCGCAGCTCATGACTGCGCTCGTGGAAGAAGCCGTCGAAATCGGCGACATTGTCCGGCTCCTGACCTTGCAGACCGGAGTGGCTTCGATCGTGGAGTTCACCGTTCCGCACGATTCCCACGTCATCGGGAGCACCGTAGGCGGCATCGAATGGCCCGACGACGCGACCTTGGTTGCCATCCTGCGTGACCAGGCGCCGATCACCCCCACCCGGGACGACGTCCTGGACGGTGGCGACGAGCTGTTCTTCGTGACAACTATTGCGGCAGAAGACGGCCTGCGGGCCTTGTTGTCGCCGGCCTCAGTTGAAGGTCAGGGACCGAGACTTGGTGCTGCCGAGGTGGCAGATCAGGCCGCTGACGACGACGGCTTCGACGGCTGAGGCGCCGGCTTGGTCACAAGCCAAGCCACCCAGAGCCCAAGGATGTACAGCGGGGCGCCCATCAAAAGCCTGGTGGTAGCCAACGCTGTCAGGCCTGGCTCACCCATGAAATACAACGGAACCTGCACCACTAGTCGCAGGACCAGGACGGCCACAACTATCCAGGTGCCCAGTTTGTATGCCCGCAGCCGCTCCGGATCCTTCCGCCACTCGAGTCCCTCATTCCGGACGAAGCCGAAGAGCAGGCCGGCGACCGGCCATTTCAAGACAATCGAAAGCACCATGCCGGCGATGTAGGCGATATTGGTGAAGAAACCCAGCACATAGAAATCTTCGGCTTTGCCCGTGGTGTTCGCCAACCAGGCCGAGATACCGACGCCGACCACGCCGGCCAGGGCCTGCGTCAGCGGACGTTTTTGGACCAGCCGCACCACGGTGAAGACGGCGGCGGCAGCCAGCGCGGCGATGAGGCAAACGGTCAGGTCCCGGGTAATCGTGAAGGCCACAAGGAAGACCAAGCCAGGGACAATGCTCTCAGCAATCCCTTGCACTCCCCCGGCGGACTTCAGCATGTCCACGTGGCCCGCACTGTTCCGGTGGAGGCCCGCCTTTTCAGCGTAGCCGGCAGCGAGATCGGACATACTTGGTCCTGCCGCTGCTGGCTTGGTAGCCTCCGGCAGCTCCTGCTGCGGCGCTTCGCCTTCCAGCGGCGGCCGGCCGCTGTCCTTCGGTTCTGATCCGTTGGCCACGGTCATAGATGCTCCTGACGGGAAAGTATTTCGTAGCGTGGATTGAACATGGCCGGCAGTCCGTCCACCTGGGTAACCATGCCGTTGAGGCGAAGTTCCACCCCGGCTTCAATTCCGGGGACGCGGTTGCGGCCCAACCAAATGACGCGCAGGCGTGTGGGGTACTTCCCGGCGACCATTGATGACTGCGTTCCGGGCTGCAGGGCGTCCACGACCACGGCCGAAAAGAACGGCTGCTGGCTGGGCGGCTGGTGGGTCACCGATTCAATGAATCCGGTGCACACCGCCCGGCCCCGGTCAGGGAGATCACGTACTCCCTGCCCCGAGGACCCTGGGACCCGTTCGCAGCGGTCCGGAGAATCAGCCAATCTGGGTGATCTCCGGCCCTCGTTCCGGCTGTTCCATGGCAGGTTCGCCGCGGGGAGCTCCGGACTGTCCGGGCACTGCGGCGTCCTTGGGAAGGCGCAATTGCAGGAGTTCGCGGGGCGGCATGGGGTTGTCACCGCGGACAACCACCACGCGGCGGAAGAGTTCTTCAAGTGCTGCCGCCGCGTCGCGATCCAGGGCGGCTTCGCCTCCGAGCACACCACGGAGGAACCACCGGGGTCCGTCGACGCCCATGAAGCGGGCGGCGCGGAAGCCGCGGTTGCCATCAGCAGCTTCGGCGGGCAGTTTTGCCACCAATTCCGGACCGAAGCCACCGGAGATCTCCTCGGTTTCTCCGCCCTGGCTCGCTACAGACTCACTGATCTGCTCACGGATTTCATCCCAAAGGCCCTCAGAGCGGGGTGCAGCGAAAGCCTGGAGCTGCAAGCTGGAGCCCGCGAGGTCCATGGTCACGGCCACCACTCGCTGGGTGGCTTCTTCCACCTCAAGCCGCAACTGCAGGCCTTCCGCGGGAGCGATCAGCAGAGCACCGAGGTCAACATAGCCGTCGCGGTCCTCGATCTCGTCGATGTCCAAGGGGCCCTTGCCGAGCCGGAAGTCACCTTTGGTGCCGGTGTTGCCTGTGCCGGAATTTTCAGCACCGGCAACGTCGGATTCCTCGACGGTGCCGGCAGTCTCCGGCCGCTCGGCCTTGGACTTCTTACCGCGCCCAAAAAGCATTGGGTTTTCTCCTTAGTAGTGGTCTATCCCCAAGTAAACCGCAACCACGGTAAACCACGTTAAACCGAGCCAATGCGGCAAGTGTCGGTCTCGGTGGCACGCCGGGTTCAGTAGATTGTTCAGGCCTTCGATACGTTGAAACCGCCAGTGGAACCGAAGCCGCCCGTACCGCGAACGGAGTCGGACAGTTGGTCAACGGTAACGAACCTCGCGTGCTCGACGCGCTGAATAACCATTTGTGCAATTCTATCGCCGCGCTTGAGCTCAAGGGCATGGTCCTTGTCAGTGTTCAGCAGGGTAACGGCAATTTCGCCGCGGTATCCGGCGTCCACCGTTCCGGGGGCATTGACGACGGTCAGTCCATGCTTGGTGGCCAGGCCCGAACGGGGGTGGATGAGCGCCACAAACCCGTACGGCAGCGCGATGGAAACACCAGTGGGAACCAACTTCCTTTCACCAGGGGCGAGATGCACGTCCACGCGGGCACGAAGATCAGCGCCGGCGTCGCCAGGGTGTGCGTAGGAGGGGGCTTCCAGTCCGTCGTCGAGCATTTTCAGCTGAACGTCCAAAGTGGGGGCGCCATCAACAGCGGTGGTCTCGGCGTTTGTACTGAATACTGCGGTTTCGTTGCTCACAGTGGTCCATTCTACGTGGACCGGCGGTCCCCGGCAGAAGCCGGCCCAAGCCCATGGTGCACCCCGGGCGCAAGGTGCACTCCACGGCCCGATAAGCTGGACCCATGCCTACGCCTGACCCTTCCGCTCCTGTGCCTGCCCGGAACACCCCCTCAGCCTCCGAGGTCCTTTATACGGAGAAGCTGTGGCCCTCAGTGTGGATCTGGATTGTGGTGGTAGGCCTTTCAGGTGCCGGCATTTTGATGTTTGGACCGATCAGTCCTGCCACGGGCATCATCGCCGCGCTTGTCCTTCTTGCCATCATGACCACCATGCTGGTGCTGTCCACGCCCACCATCACGGTGACGGCAGACACCCTGCGCATAGGCCGGGCAAGTATCGATCGCAAGTTCGTTGGCGATGTCGAGGCGTTCACCAAGGCAGAGGCGACAGCCGAACGCGGCCCCCGCCTCAACGGCCTTGCCTATATGTGCTTCCGGGGATGGATCGACCCCGTGGTGAAGATCGAAATTACCGACCCCGCCGACCGCACCCCGTACTGGCTGGCGTCATCCCGCCGGCCGGACGCACTGGTCTCAGCCTTGGTCGCCGAGCAACGCTGAAGTCCGGGCGAGGCGACTACAGGCCTTCGCACTCCGTGCAGTACAGGTGCCCGTTCCGTTCCACGGCAATCTGGGACCTGTGCTTGACCAGGAAACAGTTGAAACAAGTGAACTCGTCTGCCTGCGCAGGCATGACCTGAATCAGGAGCTCTTCTCCGGAAAGATCCGCTCCCGGCAGCTCAAAGCCCTCGGCAAGCTCGGTCTCATCAACGTCCACCGCTGAGGATTGCTTCCCCGACTGGCGCGTCTTGAGTTCCTCCAGGGAATCCTCGCTGACGTCTTCCTCGGTCTTTCGAGGGGCATCGTAATCCGTGGCCATGGTCCTTCTTCATCCTCCATAACTGCTTCGGGTGGGATCCCGGCCTGACACGGAACATTCCCGCGGCCGGTGTATGGGTGCAACGCCGGACGCCCCGGATTTGTGCCCGATATCGGCCAGATTGTCCTCCCACCACCAGCAAAAGTCCATAGTCCGGCTCTTGTGCCGGATAAGCGCCGAATTCGGCCTGTTTCGCCGGAATATCACGGCACGCCCTTTGTCCTAGTAGGAAAAGGCCCGGACGGGTGGCAGAGTTTCGAATGTCAGTTATGCCATGTGGTGGAGGGTGTTATGCAGGATCTACGACTGGTAGGCGTCCACGACGACGGCGGGCATCTGCTTCTGAGCGGTCCCGGCGGTGCGATGTTCCAGCTTCCGATCGACGAAGCCCTGCGGGCTGCGGCGAGCCGGACCCCGGCCCAGGTGGCCGCGCGTGCCTCGAACACACCCATTGCAATGTCCCCCAGGGACATCCAGGCCAGGATCCGAAGCGGATCCACAGCCGCAGAAGTGGCGGAATTGTCTGGCCTTCCCCTTGGCAACGTCCAGCGCTACGAGGGCCCGGTCCTGGCAGAGCGCGAGTATGTCGCCCGGCAAGCACGCGCCATCGAAGTTGCCGCGCCCGCTCCGGGGCACGACGTCTTCCGCTCCGTTTTCGGCGACAACCCGGCTACCCTCGGCGAGATGGTGGCCCATCGGCTTTCTGCCCACGGCATTGATTCCTCAACGGTTGATTGGGACTCGTGGCGTCGATCTGACGGTACTTGGACGGTCGTCGCGCGCTTTGAAACACTGCCCGGAGCACACGGAAGCATCGGCGAGGAGCCTCCCGCCATGTGGACTTTCAGTCCGCAGCGGAAGTCCTTGCAGAACGCCAACCGCTGGGCCCAGCAACTCAGTGAACTCGAACCCCTTGACGGGCCGGTCCCGGCACGCAGGCTCGCTGCCGTAACGGACCGTCCTTTCGACTTTGAGACCGATTCGGAGTCGGCTGCGCGTGCCTCCGCCAAGGAATCAGACAGTCTTTTGGAGATGCTCCGTTCCCGCAGGGGTCAGCGCCTCGGTGTTGACGAGGACGGCGACGACGCATTGGCCGTCCTGCTCAGCAACGTTCCGGCAGCTCATCCGCGGCCCGCAGACGACGAAGACCAGGCAGCCGATGACGCCGCGAGCCCCGAACCCGACGTCAGCGAACCAGTGGCTACCGAACCAGTCCGCAAGGACGGCCGCCCTTCGATGCTTTCGCGGCTGAGTTTGGCCCCGCGGCACTTCGATTCGGATGACGACTCTGATGATTCGCTGAAGCTCCACAACGGAGTCAGCACGGAGACGCGTGAAATAACCGTGGTGGCCAGTCCGCTCCGGCCAGTGACGCCGCTGGCCGGACGAAAGCCCGCCGGTCTCGATGAACTGCTGGGTGGTGGCGCCAACGCCGAGCCCCGGACCGGCAGCGATTCCTCCCGCGAAGAGTCCGTGCCTGAGAGCATCAGGGTTGAGCGCCTCCCGGCTGACGCCAAGGAGACCGTTGAGCACAAGGACGCTGATGCTCCGGCGGAGCGCCAACCGTCCAGGCCCAAGCGGTCCAGCATCCCCAGCTGGGACGAGATCGTTTTCGGAGCACGCGGGGACTAAACCTTTTCGGTCAGGCTTCGGCGCCTTGCCGGAGCCCCCCGGCCCCTGCCCACAGGCAAGCGTCCATGTCGAAGGGAAGGGGCTGGTCCCCGCCCGCCATCAGGTTGGCTCCATGGGCAGTAACCCGGCGCATATAGTGACGCCGGCAAAGAGTCTCGTAACCAACCACCGGTGCGTCGTCTGTGGCCTGGTGGGCGACGTCGCCCACCATCACCTGGTCGCCTTCAACCACCATGATGCCGTTGACTGTGCGCGCATTCTGGGTTGCCCGGCGTCCGCACCAGCACAGGGCCTCGACCTGCAGCACCTGGACTTTGTCTGCGAGCTCAATGAGCCGCTGGGAACCGGGGAACAGCCTGGTCCGGAAGTCGGACGTGATCCCGAACGCGAACACGTCCACGCCCATCTCGTCCACCACCCGGGCCAGTTGCTCAACCTGGGACGGTGAGTAGAACTGCGCTTCATCGCAGATGAGGTAGTCCACGCGAAGGCCGCCGGTACGCCGGGCCACAACCTCTTCCCAGAAATCAGTGCCCTCGCCCACCTCGACTGCGTCCGTCTGCAAACCCAGCCTGCTGGAGATTGTGGAGTCCCCGGCGCGGTCGTTGCAGCTGAAACGCACACCGCCACGCCCGCGGGCGCGGTGGTTATGGTCCATTTGAAGGGCCAGCGTCGACTTCCCGCAGTCCATGGTTCCGGAGAAGAAGACCAGTTCAGCCACGTTTGCCCTTCTTGCCGGCGGCCGGGAAGCACAGCAGCGGTACCTCGCGCTCAGCCTTGGTGAGGGAACCGTGCTGGCCCACCACCTCCATCGCCGCCGGACGCACCCTCCGGGTGTCGTAGAGTGCCAAAGTGTCGCGGGCTGCGATCATGACATCCCCGATCCTGGGTGCGACCTCGGGGCGGACGGGGCCGAATAGCCCGGCTTCCGTTGCCTGGTCACGGGTAAAGATCCATATTCGTTCGCCAAAACGCTGCCGCCAAGCATTGATCAGTGCATCCCGCTGGGAATCGGTTGTGTCCGGCTCGAGGTAAAGATGGACCATGCGCGGTTCGCCGGCGGTATGCCGGACGCCGGCCACCAATGATTCATCAGCTGAATAGTCGATGCGCTGGGACTCGGGGATATCGAGCATCCCGTGGTCGCCGGTCAGCAGGATGGTGGTGCCAACCGGCAGCGTGGCAGAGAGCCTCTTGACGGTGGAGTCGAGTTCTTCGAGCTGGTGTTCCCAGCGGTCCGATTGACAGCCGTAGCGGTGGCCCGCCTTGTCCAACTCGTTGGCGTAGAAGTACATGAGGGTTCGCCGGCCTCCGGACATTGCCTCCGCGGCGGCCGACGTGCGCGCATGAAGGGTTGTGCCGCCCACAAAGCGGCTGCCCCTGAGGGCAGCTTGGGTCATGGGGGAATCCCCGAACTGCGGCAGGCTGACCGTCACAACGTCCAACTCCCCCGCTACTCGCTCAAAGATGGTGGGGTGCGGCTGCCACACGGCCGGATCCACGTGGGCATCCCAGTTCCCCAGGAGATTCACCACTTTGTCCTGGGCAGGGTCCAGGACGTCGTAGCCCACCATGCCGTGCTGCCCTGCCGGGAGACCTGTGCCCAGGCTCGCGAGGGAAGCAGCCGTGGTACTCGGAAAGGCGGCGTCGATCCACTGCGGAACCTGGCCCTGCCCGGCGGCTACCACCGACCGGAGGAAGGGCGTGTGGGAAGCCTTCTGCTTGAGGAGGTTGCGGCCCAGGCCATCGGCAAGGACAACGCAAACGCGCTTCGTTGAGGGCAGTTGGAGCTGATTCGCGAAACCGGGAAGTCCGAGTGCCGCCGCAGCGCTCGTAAACACTTCGGCTATGGACTTGCTCCCAAAAAGCGGAGGCGACGGAAGGTCCGTGCCTGGCCTTGCCGCCGAAGTCGCGCTTACGTAATTCTGTGCGGAATCACTCAACGCTGGTGTCCGCGGCTCAAGCGGTTGCTGAAGACGCCCGATCGAGGCCGGGGAGCAGGGATACTGGCGTGCTGGACGGGCGCAGGGTTGCCCGTGTTGACCGCGCGCAGGGCACGGGCGAAAACCTTGGCGTCCTGCACCGCTTGAAGACCGTCAGCTTCGGCGCTGATACGCAAGACGATGTCCTCCTGGGCGATGGTTCCGCTGTAGCCATGGTCGGCCTCGCACTGCGGGTCACCGCAACTTGCCGGGCCCATGTCCAGGCGCTGTCCGCCGGACCACGCGATGGAGACAGTCAACTCCCGGACAGGATCGGAAGACTTGTAGTCCTGCGGCTGGGAGTACATATAGCTGAGCACCACCGAGCGGATCTGTGCCACCGGGACGGACTCCGTGGAGATCTGCGCGACGATCTGCTCGCCGGCTTCATCCAATTGCTGGTCGTCAACATGGGTGATCACCAGCATGTCTTCGGTAAGAACCAGAACTGTGATGTGCCTGCGAACCTCGGCACGGTCAAAGTGTGTTTCCAGGTGCACCAAGTGCGACAGGCACTCGCGGCCGTCCAGGGCGTCATCTACGACGTCGGCCACCAACCGCGGGTAGAACCCTGCCTGCTGCAGCGCCTGGTCAAGGCTCTGTCCCTGCGAGCTGTGATTATGTGCGGTGTGGTGCCCGGTGTTGGACGGGCGGGATTGAGGCGTCGGAGACTGGGTGCTCATTCCCCCATTTTCACAGATCGGCTGGTGACTTCCTAACTGCCTGCCAGCTCCCTGTGGCTAACCCCGCATCGCGCGGCGGGCGCTGTCCGTACGCTGCGCTGCATTGCCGATCCACACGTCTGCGCCCAGGATTGCCGCTCCCGCGGGGCCGGCCAGAACGGGATTGAACTCCACCAGGGCTATTCCCGGGTGGTCATCCTTGAGCTTGGCGAGCCGGGCCACGATGTCCTCGAGGGCAGCCACATCCACAGCCGGAAGTCCCTGGTACCCGAAGAGCTTCCTGGAAGCACGCGGCGAACGGATGACATCATGCAGGTCCGTTCCTGACAGTGGCGGCACGCGGTGCGCCCAGTCATCCAAGAGGTTTACGGCGTCCCCGGCCAAACCGAACGAGACAACCGGCCCCAACAGCGGATCTTCCATGGCACGCAAGGAGCAGGCTTGTCCGACCGGGGCCATTGTTTGAACCTCGAGGGACGGAGAACCGTACGGCTCGAGGGCTCGGCGCATTTGGGCGATGTTCTGCAACAGCGACTCCGCGTCCTGGATGTCCAGCCGGACGCCGCCCAGGTCCAAACGGTGCCGCAACGCAGGATCCGTAGTCTTCAGGACAACAGGCCAGCCGACCTCTGCGGCCGCCTGCACAGCCTCGCCGGGTGTCCCGAATCCGAGTGCGGGCACCACCTCGATGCCGTAGCCGGCCAGCAGCGCTGCGGCAGCACCGGCGTCGAGCTTTCTGAGTTTTTCGCCGGTGACGCCGGAAAGCATCGCGGCCAAGGCCTCCCTGGTGCCGTCCACGTCGCAGCCGTCGGGCTCAACGAAGAGTCCTTGGTCCCGGTCCCTCCACTGGGCATAGCGGACGATCGAGGCCAGCGCAGCCACGGCGGCACCGGCATTGGAGTAGCAGGGCAGCAGGGGTTTTCCAGTGGAACCCACCATGCCCTCCACATGGACGGAGGGATCAAGGATTCCAGTGAAGGCGGCAACCACAGGCTTGCCGGCCTCGGCAGCGCATTCCGCGAGGACACCGGCCAAGGCCTCAACCGTGAGCCCCCGGGCAGGGAGGAGGGCGGCCACGACGGCGTGGACGGATTCAGCTGCAAGGCTTTCCTGCAGGCTGGCCTTAAGAGCGGGAAGCGCAAGTGACATCCCGGCGTCGAGGTCCACGTCCGTGACCAGTCGGGCCACGTCCAATCCGAGCGGTGCGGCGCTGTCTGCCACGACTTTGGCGAGGGCGACGGAATTGGAATAGACGGCCAGGCCCGGTCCTGTGGGCAGTGCCTGCGACGACACGATTTGGGCAATGTCCATCAACTGTTCGATGGTCTCAACGCGGATCACGCCGGCCTGGCGCATCATGGCGTCCACTGCCGCAGAAGGCGCCTGCGTGGTCCGGACCTCGTGCCCCGGCGGCAGGCTGAGGCCGGTAACGTCGGATTTGGCAACGATAACGGGCTTGCTCCGCGACAACCGACGGGCGAGGCGGGAGAACTTGCGGGGGTTGCCGATTGACTCCAGGTAGAGGCCTACGGCAGAAGTATCGGCATCGTCCTCCCAATACTGCATGGCGTCATTGCCGGAGATGTCTGCACGGTTGCCGGCGGAGAGGAACGAGGACAAGCCCAGCCTCCGGCGGCTCGCCGCAGCGTAGACAGCGACGCCGACGGCTGCCGACTGGCTGAACAGGCCCAAACTCCCCCGCGGCGGCATGGTGGGCGCCAAGGACGCGTTCAGCGACACTGCCGGGTGCGTGTTCAGGATCCCCAGCGATTCCGGGCCGATGACCCGCATTCCGTTAGCCCTGGCCCGACGCACCAGCTCGTGCTGGCGCAACAGGCCGCGTTCGCCGTCGTCGGCAAAGCCGGCGGTGGCCACCACGATCCCTTTGACCCCAAAAGCGGCGCAATCGTCCACCACCTTGGGCACTTCCTCGTAGGGCACAGCGATGATGGCCAACTGCACGGGGCCAGGTATTTCGGACAACCGCGCGAAGGAGATCATGCCGGCGAGTTCGAAGGCCTCGGGATTGACGGCGTAGACCGGGCCCGTGAAGCCGCCCTCAATGATGTGCTCCAGCAGTTGGTAGCCGATGGTTCCCCACTTCCGGCTCGCGCCGATCACCGCCACGGACGACGGCCACAAGAGGTCCCGCACGCTGCGCGCCTCGGCTCGGTGCTCACGTGACTCCATGACGGCGCGTGATTTCTCCGTGGGGTCGATGTTGAACTCGACGCTCACTACGCCGTCGTCGAATTGCCGGGTGAGATCGTAACCGGCGTCGGCGAAAACCATGAGCATCTTGCGGTTTTCCGGCAGAACCTCGGCAGTGAAGCGCCGGATACCGTTTTCGCGGGCGGCCACGGCCAGGTGTTCAAGGAGGATCGAGCCGATACCCCGGCCTTGGTGGGCGTCCGAAATGTTGAAGGCGACCTCGGCCTCGTCCGGGTCCTCAAGCCGGTCGTAGCGGCCGATGCCCATGATCTCGCCGCCGATGGTGATGACAAACGCCACCCGGTTGATGTGGTCAACCTCCGTGAAGCGCCGGACTTCCTTGCCCGAGAGCTTTGGCTTGAAGGAGAAGAACCTCATATAGATGGAGGCTTGCGACTGGCCCGCGTGGAAAGCCTGCAAAGCGTCGGCATCCTCTGGCCGGATGGGACGAAGGTGGGCGGTTCCGCCGTCGCGCAGGACGACATCGGCCTCCCAATATTCCGGATAAATGCCGACGCCGGGCTGATCCACCATAGGCTTAGCCTAGCTAAAACATCCGCAGTACAACTTTCAAGGATTCACCGACCCCATGGCCCGCAGCCAAACTCCCGCACGCAAGGGCGAGCCCCTCGGCGATTTCACCGAGAACATCGTCGATATTGATGTCACTTCCGAGATGGAAGGCTCCTTCCTGGAGTATGCCTACTCGGTGATCTATTCGCGTGCCCTCCCGGACGCACGCGACGGCCTGAAGCCCGTTCAACGGCGCATCCTGTACATGATGGCCGACATGGGCCTGCGCCCTGACCGCGGCCATGTCAAGAGCGCCCGCGTGGTGGGCGAAGTCATGGGCAAGCTCCACCCGCACGGTGACGCCGCGATCTACGACGCCATGGTCCGGATGGCCCAGGACTTTTCGCTTCGCCTGCCCCTGATCGACGGCCACGGCAACTTCGGTTCGCTCGACGACGGCCCGGCAGCACCGCGGTACACCGAAGCCCGCCTCGCTGCCGCTGCACTGACCATGACCGACCACCTCGACGAAGACGTAGTGGACTTCGTCCCCAACTACGACAACCAGTTGACGCAGCCCGAAGTCCTTCCGGCCGCTTTCCCCAACTTGCTGGTCAACGGCACCACGGGCATCGCGGTCGGCATGGCCACCAACATGGCTCCGCACAACCTGGTCGAAGTCATCGCCGCGGCGCGCCACCTGATCGCCAACCCTGACGCCACGTTGGACGAGATCATGAGGTTCATTCCCGGGCCGGACCTTCCCACGGGCGGCCGGATTGTGGGCCTGGACGGAATCCGTGACGCCTACGCCACGGGCCGGGGATCCTTCAAAACCCGCGCCAAGGTTGAGGTCGAACAGCTTTCCGCACGCCGTACCGGCCTGGTGGTCACGGAGCTCCCCTACATGGTGGGCCCGGAAAAGGTCATCGAGAAGATCAAGGACGCCGTCAACGCCAAGAAGCTGACCGGCATCAGCGACGTCGTGGACCTGACAGACCGCAACCATGGACTGCGGCTTGTCATCGAGTTGAAGAACGGCTTCAATCCCAACGCCGTCCTGCAGCAGTTGTACCGATACTCCCCCATGGAAGATTCCTTCGGCATCAACAACGTCACGCTGGTGGATGGCCAGCCGCAGACCCTTGGCCTGCTGCAGCTGCTGCAGGTCTATGTGGCGCACCGGCTGAACGTGGTGCGCCGACGCACGTCGTTCCGCCTGGGCAAGAAGAAGGACCGCCTGCACCTGGTGGAAGGCCTGTTGATCGCGATCGTCGACATCGACGAGGTCATCCAGATCATCCGTTCGTCCGACGAAGCCTCGGCGGCGCGTGAGCGGCTCATGTCCATCTACGACCTCACCGAAATCCAGGCCAACTACATCCTGGAACTTCGGCTGAGGCAGCTGACCAAGTACTCCCGCCTTGAGCTGGAGAAGGAACAGGACGAGCTCCGCCGCGAAATTGAGGCATTGGAGGCCATCCTGGCGTCGGATGAACTGCTCCGTGACCTGGTCTCCGGGGAGCTCGCCGCGATTGCCGAAAAGTACGGCACTCCCCGACGCACGGTACTGCTCGAATCCGAGGCCGTCTCCCCCACAGTGGCCGCTGCCCTCGCGGCCGCCGCTCCCGGTCCCAAGGGCAAGGCAGCCGCGCTGCCGCTGGAGATTCCGGACGACCCCTGCTGGGCGCTGTTGAGCGTTTCCGGCCAGATCGCCAGGACGTCAAACCAGGAGCCGCTGGCCGAATCGGGGCCACGCACCAAGCACGATGTCTTCCGCTCGGTGGTGAAGACCACCGCGCGCGGTGAAATCGGTGCGGTCACGTCCCAGGGGCGCATGCTCCGCCTGCAGGTGATGGATATGCCGGTCCTGCCTCCGGTTTCCGGACTCCCCAACCTGGCCGGCGGAGTGCCTGCCAAGGACTTCATCACCCTGGTCAAGGGAGAGACACTGGTCGCCTTCGTCCCCTTGGATGCCATTCTGGCCATCGGCACCGTTCAGGGAGTGGTGAAGCGCGTTCAACCGGAGTACCCGCTGAACCGCGAAGACTGGGAGATCATCGCCCTCAAGGACAAGGACTCGGTGCTCGCCGTGGAGCCGGCACAAGAGGACGACGTCGACCTCGTCTTCGTGACCAAAGAGGCGCAATTGCTTCGGTTCAGCGCGTCCAACGTCCGCCCGCAGGGACGGACAGCAGGCGGAATGGCCGGGATCAAGCTGGCTGCCGGCGACGAAGTCATCCACTTTGGTACCGTCCGCGCGAACGATCCTGCCGCCGTCGTGGTGACTATTGCCGGCACCAACGGCGCGCTGCCGGGCACGGCACCGGGAACCGCGAAGGTGACTGCGTTCGAGGAGTACCCCGCCAAGGGCCGGGCCACCGGCGGCGTCCGTGTCCACCGTTTCCTCAAGGGTGAAGACACACTTCTGTTGGCCTGGGCAGGGCACGGACCGGCAAAGGCTTCATCCGCGGCTGGCGTGGCAAGGGGCCTGCCGCACGAGCACGGGCGCAGGGACGGCTCCGGCGTGCCATTGTCGCAACCCGTGGAAGCCATCGGCCCGAGCATGGCATGGGCTGAGCCCGCAGAGTAGGCACAGCAACGGCCGGCGGTAGGGACCGCCGGCCGTTGTTGCTGTCGTGGCGTAGGAGCCACTCCATGGGCTAGCCGCTTTGGTTGAGGCTCAGAATGTTTCCTTCAGTATCAAGGAACCACGCTGCGGCGCTCCCGTCCGGCATCGTAGCGACGCCGTTCTCTGTCTTCAGCCCGGGGAAGTCATAGTCTTCGAACGTGACTCCCTTGTCCCGCAATTCCGCCACCGTGGCAGCGACATCGCTGACCATCCAACCCATCTGCGTATTCTTGGCAGTCCCCGCATTGGGTGTTTGGTACAGGAAGAATCCGGTTCCATCGCCGCACCTGTATTGGAGGTTGTCGTCGTCGTCCGGATTTTCGGGTTCCAGTCCGAGCTTTTCGCTGTAGTACGCGCGGGCCCGGGCTATGTCCTGTGCCGGTAGGACGGCACCAACCTGCTGATCCTTGAGCATGATTTTCTCTTTCCGGCTCTCCCCCCGGAACGAACTTTACTCTTGGGCGGGCAGGTAAGTAATTGGAAAACGACACCACATTTCATGGCCTGCGAAGGTGTCCGGGGCGGATCGGCCTAGACTGGCCGCATGCCGATCATCCCTGATGAAAAAGACTGGACCTGGGTGCTCTCAGAGCCCTGCCCCGAATGCGGTTTCGACGCCGCCACGGTGACTCCTTCAACGGTGCCGGGCACCGTTGTGAACATGCTCCCGCGATGGCGGGCCGTCATGCGCCGCGAGGATGTTGCCACGCGTCCCAACGAACACACGTGGTCCAACCTGGAGTACGCCTGCCACGTCCGCGACGTCTTCAGCCTCTTCGACCAGCGCCTGAATCTGATGTTGACCGAAGACGACGCCACGTTCGCCAATTGGGATCAGGACCAAGCTGCCATCGATGGCGAGTACGCTTCGGCGGATCCAAGAACGGTTGCCGACGAACTGGAAGCGGAGGGCAAGGAGATTGCCGAGTCGTTTGCCCGGGTGGTGGAGGATGACTGGCAGCGCACCGGAACGCGCAGCAACGGATCCTCGTTTACCGTCCTCACGTTCTCCCAGTACTTCCTGCACGATGTGGTCCACCACCTGCACGACGTAGACGGCTAGGACCGCTGTCCTACAGCATTTTCTCCCACGTCATGCTGCGGTTCACCGGCGTGTAGCCCATGCCGAGGTAGAGTTCCAGCGCCCCGGTGGGGTTCGCCGAATCCACGTCAAGGGATGCCACGTCCATGCCGGCGTCGAGGTACCGACGCATGGCGTCGGCCAGCAGCGCTTGGGCGATCCCCCGGCCCCGGTATGCCCGGCGAACCCCCAGGAGCTCGGTGTAGCCCTCCTTGAAACCGCGGTCCGCAGCGGAGTCGGGATCGAAGCTGGTCAGTTGGTATCCGGCAATCTCCCCTGTGGCGTTGTCGATGACTACCGCGCTGAGATCGTGCCGCCCCGTGGGCTCTTCAATGGTAAAGCGCCACGACTCCTCGTCCCTCGGCTCGCTTCCCCAGTGGTCCCTGAACGCATCGTTGTGGGCCAGGCGCACCGGCTCAAACAGTGAAGGCTCCAGCGTTCTCAGTTCGAGCCCTGCACCGAGTGGAGCGTCAGGCAGCACCGTGGACAGGGGCCGGTGCATCTCGTTGAACCATCGAACCGCGCCGTAGCCGTGCCCCATCAGGAGGGTGGCCTGGTGTTCATGCTGTTCTTCTGTCTGGATCCGGAGGCGGGGCGGTGCCGCAGTGTGTCCGGCAGCCTCATCAGCTTCGAATCGTTGCCGGACCTGTCCTTCCTGCCACACCAGGACAGCGGAGCCTATTCCGCGTAGCTGCCACTCCGGGTCGACGCAGGCCATGCCGGTGGCTTTGTCCCCTTCGGGATTCTTGGTGATGCGTCCGTAGGCGCGAGCAACGCCGCCTGCATCCAATCCCAGGAGCGTGCTTGTCGCCGCAGGGTTCTTGGTGGACTCCAGGATGTGGATCAGGTCACCGCGCTTCTCGTACCAGACGGGATGTTCGACCGCGGCAGTGCGGGCGATCAGCCCGGCCCAGTTATCGAGGTCCTCCAGGGTGGCCGCCCGCCACTGAAGGCCGGTCATGGTGACATCGGGCATGGCATGGCTTGCGGCTTCGAAAGGCATGCCAACAGGCTACTGAGGAGTAGCCCTTCCCACCAGCTCCGCCGCACCCGTGATTCGTTTCCCGGCCGCGTGGGCAGCCGGTAGCTCAAGCCGCGCGTCAGAAGGATCGATGTCCTCCGGATTGTGGGTGACGAGGACAACGGTGACGTCCTTGAGTCCCCCGCGAAGGATGGCCATCATTTCCCGTGCCGATCCTGCGTCCAAATGGGCGGTTGGTTCGTCCAGCAGCAGCACGGAAGCACCTGTCAGGAGGGTCCGGGCCATGGCGAGCCGCTGCCGCTCGCCACCGCTGAGGAAGGAGCCAGCGGCTCCGATCCGGGCATCAAGTCCACCGGGCAAAGATTCAACCAAGGCTTCAAGGCCGACGTCGGCCAGCGCCTTGTGCATGTCGTCCTCGCTGGGCTTCTCCCCCGCGGGCCGGCTCAGCAAGAGGTTTCCCCGGATAGTGGAGTCGAACAGGTGTGCCTCCTGGGGGCACCACGCTGCTGTGCCGGTCAGTGTGGCCGTTCCTTCCGTCAGTGGGAGAAACCCAAGGAGGACGGAAAGAAGCGTCGACTTTCCTGCTCCCGAAGGTCCGGTCACGGCGAGCCAACGGCCGGGTTTGGCTGCTGCATTCAACCCTTCGAAAACATTGGGGCCTCCGGGCCATGCTGCAGCGGCGCCGGTCAACTCCAGTCCCGCTGTGCCGGGACGGTCCGGGAGCGGCCGCGGGCCGCCGTCGAGGTCGTCCTGGTGATTCGTCGGGGCAGGGGCGTCCAAAGCACCGGAGGCTGCCACCCGTCCCAGGACGGCGGCGAGCGCCGGGGCCTGGCGCACCGCGGACACGATACCGCCAAAGGGTTCCACGAGTGCGAGCAGCATCAGGACGATGACTGCTGCGAGTTCCGGGGCCGCGCCTCCGTTGAGCACGGAGGGTGCGCTGAGGACTCCGGCCCATAGTGCCGCCAGGGAGCAGCCGAGGACGATCACGGCTTGGCCCAGACCCTCAGCCCATGCCGAGCGCTGGGCTGACAATGTGGCGGCTCGGTCTTTGGCACGCAGTGTGTCCAGGACGGGGCCACCTACGCCATTGGCGCTCAGTTCCGCGCGGGCATCGAGGGCGGATGCGACTCCGCGAAGTACCACCGAGCGCATCTGCTGTTCGGCTTTGGCTGCGTTGCGGTCAGCCAACACGGCCAGCAGTGGAGCGACGGCCAGCCCTATGACTGAGGCGATTGCTACTGCGGGAAGCGCAGCCGGCAGCACCATCGACGTGGCGACGATGGCCGCCGCCCCGACGCCCACTGCAGTTAGCGGAGGAAGTGCCACCCGGGGCATCAGGTCCCGCAGCGTGTCAACGTCATCGACAATGGTTCCCAGGACATTTCCGCCCTGGAGCAGACGCCGTAGGGAGAGGGCCCGGCGGCTCAGTGTTGCCCACAGAGCGCCGCGGAGACGGGTCATCGCGGAGAACACGGCGTCGTGGGTGAGCAGCCGTTCGCAATACCGCAGCACGGCCCTGCCGATGCCGAAGAAGCGGACACCAACAATGGCGCCCAGCAAGTAGAGGATCGGCGGCTGTTCGCTGGCCCTGATGATGAGCCAACCGGACAACCCGGACAGGGCTACGGCGAATAGTGCAGCCAGGACTGCGACCACCCCGGCGGCGGCGAACTTCCAGCGGACAGGTGTCAGTACTTGCAGCAACCGTTTCAGGCTGCCGGCGCTATTCCCGGAATCGAGGATTTCGGGAACCGCCGCGGGGCCGTTCCCGGAATCGTTCGCCGGGACCACAGGAGCCCGGTCTTCCGCAGCGCTGCGCAGCGGGCGCACTGCACTGTCTTCAGGGGCTGCGAGGGCTGTGTGGGCGTGCTGGTGGCCGACGGCGACTACGTGGTCGGCGAGCGCTCGGGTAGCGGCGTCGTGGGCCACGAGGATCACGGTGGTGGAGCCTCGGAGGGATTCGATGGCAGCCCGGATCACGCTGGCGGAGTAGTGGTCCAGATGCGCCGTGGGCTCGTCCAAGAGCAGTAGTGTTGCACCGGCTTCCAGGCGGGCCAGTCCCCTGGCCAACGCTACGCGCCGCAATTCCCCGGGGCTCAGTTCAGCGGGATGCTTGGCCGCCAGGTGGCCTGCTGAGGCTTTCTCCAGGACGCGCGCTACAGCGTCGGCGGTGTTGCTGTTCGGGGCGCCATGGAGATAGAGCTCGATCTCCTGCTGGACTGTGTCGGCTGCCATCACGGGATGCTGCGGCACCCACGCCACAGTCCCTGGCGCCGCGCCATTGATGTTCCCACTGACAGTGGCCCCCGGCCCTTGCCCCACAAGGCCGGCGAGGACGCCCAGGACCGTGCTCTTGCCGGTGCCGCTGTCGCCGTCGAGCGCTGTAATGCTCCCTGGTGCGGCGGTGAAGTCGAGCGGTCCGACGGCGGCCGCGGACCTTGCGCGGTACGTCACCGTCAACCCTTTGACCACGACGTCGCCCGGAACAGCGCCGCTTTGTTCATTGGTGTGGCGTTGGTGGGCCGGCGCTTCCAGCACAGTATTGGTGGTTTCGAGTGCTGCCCTGCCGTCGTCGCTGGCGTGGTGGGCGGTGCCGAGTTCCCGGAGTGGCAAGTAGCAGTCCGGTGCGAGGATCAGGGCGAGGAGACCGGCTTCGAGGGCCATGTCCCCTGCCACCAGCCGGACGCCGATAAAGACGGCAACCACGGCAACTGAGATGGTTGCGATCAGTTCCAGCGCAAGTGCCGACAGGAAGGCGGTTCGCAGTGTGCCCATGGTCCGGGTGCGGTACTGCTCGGAAATATCCTCCAGGGCCGCGCGTTGTTCAGTGGCCCTGCCGAGTCCCACCAATACCGGCAGCCCCTTGGCAAGTTCAAGGATATGGCCGGACAGTTTGCGCAGGGTCGTCTGCGCGTCCCGGACGCTGTCCTCGGTATGCCGTCCTATCAAGACCATGAACAAAGGCACCAAGGGCACCGTCAGCACTATCACTACTGCACTCACCCAGTCGGCGAACAGAATCCGGGCACCGATCAACAACGGCACGGTAACGCAGTTCACCAAAGCGGGGAGGTACTGGGTGTAGTAGTCGTCCAACGCATCCAGGCCTCGTGTCGCCAGGACCGCCAGGCCGCCGTCGTTCATTCCCGCGGGCGGGGCTGAGGCGCCGTCGGCCATCGAGCGCTGCAGCAGCCTTGCGCGGAGTTCCTCTTTGACTCCCAGGGCAGCGCGCCGCGAGGCGATCCCCTGCCCCCATACTGTCAAAGACCTGAGGACCGCCCCTGCAGCGCCCCACAGAATCCCTGTGTTCCAGTCACCCGTTCCGGATGCAAGTCCCGCCAGCATTCCCGCCACGGCTTGCGCCATGAGCACCAGGGAGAGTGCTTTGAGTGCAGAGAGCAGGCCAATCGCATAGAGCGCTGAGCGTGTGGCCGGCCCGGCTGGAAACACTGGTTTCATCGTGCGCCTAGGCTCCTGGGTGGGACGGGTCTTGGGGCTTGCTTGCTGCGCCCTGTTCCTTGGAGACCAGGACCTTGGCGGCAATCGCAGGAAGGAAGCCATGGGCTTCGGGGATCTGGGCCGCGCTGACCCGACGCCGGAACACCCAGTATGTCCAGGACTGGTAGGCGATCACCAAGGGCAGCCCTATTGCGGCGACAATGCTCATCAGCCCCAGGGTGTAGTCCGAGGACGAGGCGTTGGAGATTGTCAGGTTGAAGGCGGGATCGATCGTGGACGGAATGACCACGGGGAAGGCCGCACCGAAAATGGAGGCCGTGGCACACACGATGAAGGCGCCGAGGGCTCCGAAGGCGCGGCCCTCGGACCCTGCGCGGGCCAACTGCCAGGCCAATGCGACGGCGACGACTCCGGCCGCCACCAGCGCCCAGGTCCAGGCCTTCCCGCTAAGGAGCTGTACTGCCACCATCCAGCCGAACATGGGCAGGACCGCAACCGGCACCAGTCGAACGAACCAGCGGCGGGCACGGTGCCGCACATCGCCGTCGGTTTTCAACGCGAGGAACGCCAAGGCATGAACCATAGCGAATGCCACCACGCCGAACCCGCCCAGAAGCGCGTAGCCGCTGAACCATGACATGGGTCCGCCGATGCGGTCTCCGTTGGAGTTCAGGGGCAGGCCGGTGGTGGTCAGCGCCAAAGCGGCTCCTATGCCGAAGGCGGCAACAAAGGACCCGACGGCGATGGCCCAGTCCCAGCGGTTGCGCCAGCGCTCGGAGTCCACCTTGCCGCGGTACTCGAACGCAACTGCCCGGAAAATCAGCGCAGCAAGCACGCAAAGGAGCGGTAGGTAGAGCGCCGAGAAAAGCGATGCGTACCAGAGGGGGAAGGCAGCGAACGTGGCTCCTGCGGCGGTGAGCAGCCACACTTCATTGCCGTCCCACACCGGGCCGACGGTGTTCAGCAGCACGCGCCGGTCTGTGTTGTTACGGGCGAAGAGCTTCATGAGCATGCCCACACCGAGGTCGAACCCCTCGAGGAAGAGATAACCGGTCCACAAGACGGCGATGGCCACGAACCAGATAGTCGGCAACAGTTCCATTGTCAGTTTTCCCCTGCTTCTAGTAAGCGAACGCCAGGACGTCGTCGCCGGACTTGTCCGGGCCGGCGTCGTCATCGTTGTTCTTGTCGCCGTGGTCCGTGTCCTTGCCGTGGGTCAGTTCTGGCATCGCCGAGGCGACGCCTCCACGGATGTACTTGACCAACAGCTTTACTTCCACCACCAGGAGCAAGGCATAGATGGCTGTCAGGACCACCAGCGACGTCATGAGCTCACCGGCGCTGACGCCCGGGGACACCGCCGCGGCAGTGAACATGAAGACCTGGTCAATGCCGTTCATGTCCGGGTTGGGCGCCACCACGAATGGTTGGCGGCCCATTTCGGTGAAGATCCAGCCAGCAGCATTGGCACCGAAGGGTGCAAGGATTCCAAAGACGGCCAGCCGCATGAGCCATTTCGATTCCGGCACGACGCCCTTACGGGTGACCCAGAGGGCCAACAACGCCGCGAATGCTGCAATGCCACCGAAGCCGATCATCATGCGGAAGCCCCAGTAGGTCACTTCCATGACGGGAACATACTGGATTTCCTGTCCAGCACGGTCGCCGTACAGCGGGTTGTCGGGCAGGTGCGTTCCGTACTTCTCTTTGTACTCGCCAAGGAGGCTGTTGACGCCCTTTACCTCAGTGGTGAAGTCGCCCTTGGCCAGGAAGGAAAGAATGCCGGGCACTTCGATGACCGCCACGATGTCGTCGCAGTTGGTGGCGCCCAGGTTGCCGACGCTGAGGACGGAGAAACCGGTGCCGTCGTGGCAGGCTGCCTCCGCGGCAGCCATCTTCATGGGCTGCTGCTCAAACATGAGCTTGCCTTGCAGGTCGCCAGTGAACGCTGTGCCGGCAAAGGAGACCATGGCTACCACGGCGCCAATCCGCAGGGACCGCATCCAGACGGTGTAATCGGTCTTGTCGCGGCCAGGGACTGCGGCTTCGCCGGGAATCATCTTGCCGTCCGCGCCCACGATGTCAATACCGTCGTGCCGGCGGCGCCACAAGTGGTACCAGGCGATCCCAAGGAGGAAAGCGCCTGCCACACCGAGGGCACCGAAGAGGGTGTGCGGTACGGCAACCATTGCCGTGTTGTTGGTGAACACTGCCCACGCGTCGGTCATGACCGGACGCCCGTCGACCATTTCCACGCCCACGGGGTGCTGCATCCAGGAGTTCGCCACGATGATGAAGTAGGCGGAGAAGACTGAACCGATCACGGCAATCCACAAGCACGCCAGGTGCACGCCACGCTTCAGTTGCTTCCAGCCGAAAATCCACAACCCCAGGAACGTCGATTCCACGAAGAAGGCCAGCAGGGCTTCCAAAGCCAGCGGCGCTCCGAAGACGTCACCGACAAAACGGCTGTACTCACTCCATGCCATTCCGAATTGGAACTCCTGCACGATGCCGGTGGCCACGCCCATGATGAAGTTGATGAGGAACAACTTTCCCCAGAACTTGGTCATGCGCAGGTACTCGGGCTTGCCGGTGCGGTACCAGATGGTCTGAATGATGGCCACCACCAGGCCCAGGCCTATGGTGAGGGGCACCATCATGAAGTGGTAGACGGTAGTGATCCCGAATTGCCAGCGTGCGATTTCCAAGGCGTCCATGGCTGTCCTTTGTCCGGTGGACCGAAGTGCGTTGACCTAACTTCTACGCTACGTAGAAGACTCTTCTCTACACAGTGTAGAACAACTGACGGGCGATCAAGCCCATTCTTCAAGTGGCGCTACACACGCGCAAGGGCTCCGGAAGGAGCGCGGCGCGCCGATAGTTCTACCTGACGTAGAATGAAGAGTTGAAAAGCGGTAAATTAGTGATGGAATGTTGGATCGTCGCTCCCGACAACAGTTCTTCTGAATACGGGAAGCGGAAGGTAGGGACGTATTGATGGCAAGTCTTGGGGAACTGGAACGGGCAGTGATGGACCTGCTCTGGGCAGGCCAGGAAGCTGCAACTGCCAACACGCTGCGTGATCTGCTGGCGCAGGATTCCGAAGCCGGTGACGGCACTGCAGGTCACCAGGGCAAGGATTTGGCAGTGACAACAGTCCTGACCGTGCTCTCGCGCCTGGAAAAGAAAGGCCTTGTGGAGCGTGAACGCGGAACGCGTCCGCACCGCTACCAGGCCGTTTCGAGCCGCGCGGACCACACCGCTGAACTCATGCACGAAGTCCTGGGCTCGGCCCCGGACCGCGAGGCCGTCCTGGCCAGATTCATTGGTTCCGTCACCGAAAGTGAAGCCGCTACCCTGCGCAAACTGCTCGGCTACAATTAGCCACTATGTTCTGGACCTCATACCTGCTTGCGGTCCTGGCATTGATATTGGCTTGGCCGGTCCCCGTTCTGCTCTCGCGCGCTCAGTGGCCGGCCCGTTCGCCATTCACGGCCATGGTCCTCTGGCAGGCCATCGCCTTGGCCGGTGGCTTGTCCATGATCGGGGCCATGCTTGTTTACGGCTTGGAACCAATCGGCGACAACCTCATAGCCGGACTCAAGAGCCTGGCCGGAATGGTGTTCAACAACGAACCCACCACCGCGCTGGGCTTCTGGCATCTCTTTGCCCTGTCCGCGGCTGCCCTCCTCACCGCGCACCTGGTTTTCACCCTGCTGCTGACCTACTACAAAATTGAACGCCAGCGGCGGAGGCACCGGGAATTGCTGGCCCTCCTCGCATCACCCTCCGATGACGGCCCGGGCACGGTGGTTATCAACCACGACTCCCCCGTGGCGTATTGCCTGCCAGGTGGCGCACGCTCGGTAACAGTACTTTCCGACGGCCTGATGGCAGCGCTCGAACCGGCCGAACTCAGGGCCGTGCTGATCCACGAAAACGCGCACCTGTCCCAGCGCCACGACCTCCTGCTGTGGGCCTTCGCGGCCTGGCGCCAAGCCCTGCCCTGGTTTCCCACCACCCGGCTTGCCCAGACGGCCGTGAACTCCCTGATTGAAATGCTGGCCGACGACGTCGCGCTGCGGACCGAAAGCAAGGCCACGCTGATCAAGGCCATCGCCATCGTCGCCAGCGGAACCACCACGCCCGCCCTGGGTGCCCAGGCACTCAACACGGGCGGCGCCGTCGTCGAAGGCACTGCGGTCAGCGCCACCGGCGGCGCAGATTCACCACGGACGACGGCGTCACGCGTGAGCCGCCTGCTCTCACCAAAGCCGCCACTCACCGTCGGCATGCGTGCCTTGGTGCTGGCGGCCTCAGCCCTGCTGTTGGCCGTGCCCACCGCACTCTTGATCGTGCCGGGATTCTTCGGCTAGAGCCGGTCAGTTACCTAGGCGTCGATGCGCTCCCGGTCCAGGGTCGCCGCGCCGGCAATGATGAATTCCTTGCGGGGCGCAACGTCGGAGCCCATGAGGAGGTCGAAAACCTCTTCGGCGCGCTGCGCACTCTCAATGCCCACCTTGCGCAGCGTGCGGTGCCTCGGATCCATGGTGGTTTCAGCCAACTGCTGGGCATCCATCTCGCCCAAGCCCTTGTACCGCTGGATTGGCTCCTTGTAGCGCTTCCCCTCCTTGGCCAGGTTGGCCAGCAGGACGTGGAGTTCGGCTTCGGAGTACGTGTAAATCATCTCGTTGGCCTTCTGGCCGGGATTGATGACCTCCACACGGTGCAACGGCGGTACCGCTGCAAACACGCGCCCTGCCTCGACCATTGGCCTCATGTAACGGAAGAACAGCGTGAGCAGCAGCGTCCGGATGTGCGCGCCGTCAACGTCGGCATCCGTCATCAGGATGACCTTGCCGTACCGTGCGGCATCAATATCAAAACTACGGCCTGAACCTGCCCCTACCACCTGGATCAAGGCCGCGCACTCCGCATTGGAAAGCATGTCACCCACGGAGGCCTTTTGGACGTTGAGGATCTTGCCGCGGATGGGCAACAAAGCCTGGAAATCAGACGAACGCGCCAGCTTGGCAGTTCCGAGCGCTGAGTCACCTTCCACGATGAAGAGTTCCGAGCGTGCGACGTCGTCAGTCCGGCAGTCTGCGAGCTTTGTGGGCATCGACGACGTTTCCAGCGCGTTCTTCCTGCGCTGGGTCTCCTTGTGCACGCGCGCGGAAATACGGGACTTCATTTCGCTGACGATTTTTTCCAGCAGGAGCGCTGACTGGGCTTTGTCGTTGCGGTTGGCGGAACCCAGCCTGGCGGTGATCTCGTTTTCAACCACCTTGGCAACGATTGCGCGAACCGCGGAGGTTCCCAGGATCTCCTTGGTCTGTCCCTCGAACTGCGGCTCGGCCAGACGGACAGTCAAGACGGCCGTCAGCCCCGCGAGGACATCATCCTTTTCGATCTTGTCGTTGCCGGCTTTGAGCTTGCGCGCGTTCGTTTCCACGGCCTTGCGGAAAGTCTTCAGCAGAGCTGCTTCGAAACCTGCCTGGTGCGTACCACCCTTGGGCGTCGCAATAATGTTGACGAAGCTGCGCATAGTCGTCTCGTAGCCAATGCCCCATCGGAGGGCAATGTCCACTTCGCAGTCACGCTCCACCTCGGCGATCTTGCTGTGCCCGTTCTCGTCAAGGACCGGGACGGTTTCCTTGAACTTGCCTGAGCCGTGCAGACGCCAGATGTCCGTCACACCGGAGTCGGCCGCCAGGAAGTCGACGAACTCGGAGATGCCACCGTCGTGGTGGAAGACCTCTTCATGGGCCCCGTTCTCCCCCGGCGTACCGGCCAGCTTGCGTTCGTCACGGACTGTGATCTTCAGGCCGGGAACCAGGAAAGACGTCTGGCGCGCGCGGGAAGCAAGGTCATCGTAGGAGAATTTCGCGTCGGGGGTGAAAATCTGGCGATCCGCCCAATACCGCACACGGGTTCCGGTCACGCCCCGTTTGGCTTTGCCCACGACGTCCAGCACCGAATTCTCAACGAACGGCTCAAACGGCGCGTTGGGTCCAGGCTTCGCGCCGGAATCAATGAATCGGCCCGGCTCGCCGCGGCGGAACGACATCTGGTACGTTTTGCTGCCGCGATCCACCTGAACGTCCAGACGGCTGGAAAGGGCGTTGACCACCGACGCGCCCACGCCATGCAGGCCACCAGAGGCGGTGTAGGAACCTCCGCCGAACTTTCCGCCCGCATGCAGCTTGGTGAAGACGACCTCGACGCCGGACAGTCCCGTTTTGGGCTCGCCGTCCACAGGGATGCCACGGCCGTCGTCGTGGATTTCCACCGAGTTGTCCGCGTGGAGGATCACTTTGATGTCGTGGCCGAACCCGGCCAGTGCCTCATCCACGGAGTTGTCGATGATCTCCCACAGGCAGTGCATGAGGCCACGGGAGTCGGTGGAGCCGATGTACATGCCCGGGCGCTTGCGGACGGCTTCCAGGCCCTCAAGGACAGAAAGATGCCGGGCGTTGTATTCAGAACTCGGTGCCACTCGCGGTGTGCTCCTTCGGGGGTATATCTCAAGGGTGCTTCCCAGCCGTGTATTTGCTGGTAATTCAAGGCAAACACTGCCCATACTAGGCTAGCCGGGGCCGCCTCCAGGCACGGGTTGCCACTCCCGGGAGGCCACATCCTACGTAGTTACGTTACGCACATGTGATACGCGGACAGCGAAAGTGATCCATCCTTGCCATGGTTCTGCTCCGAATACTGGTTATATGGATGTACAGAACTACTAAGGAGGCCGACATGACAACAGCAGTTGCAGACCGCACGCTCAACGCAGCTGACCGGTGCGATCGTTGCGGAGCCCAAGCATACGTCCGCGTTGTACTCGAATCCTCCGGCGGTGAGCTGCTCTTCTGCGGCCACCATGGGCGCGCAGTTGAAGCCACGCTTCGGCCCCTGACTTCGGACTGGCACGATGAGACCGAACGACTCAACGAGAAGGCACCCGTCCCGGTCGACTAGGCAGCAAGTCTGGCCTCACGTCCGGAACACCACCACGTCGAGCACAACAGGGCTCCTCCCCAGCGGGAGGGGCCCTGTTGCGTATGCCGGCATGTTGCAGATGCGGGCTTAGCCACGGGAGCCGAGAAACAGCCCGGTGCCCAAAAGAAGCGGCCCGGTCGGAATTGGCGGTTTCTAGGGGTCGTTGCAACACCTGTTGGTTAGGTGGTTTGTAGTAAATCACGTAAACGCTCGGCTGGGGTTTTCCAGCCGAGCGTTT
>NZ_JBHUCD010000030.1:0-67329 GCF_042786555.1 Paenarthrobacter sp. NPDC056912 | reverse complement strand
ACCACCAACCACCACACCACCAACCACCACACCACCAACCGCACCGAACACGGACTCGAAGCCACAGGCGCAACCATCATGGCCCTCATGTTCGCTACCATGACCGCCTAAAACCCCGTGGTTCCATGGCGCCTGGGGCCGCGAACCGGTCCCGCCGGCTTAGCTCGGTTCGTGAACCACAGCCAGGCTGAGCAGGTCCACCCGGTGCATCGCGTCGGCAGCCCGGACCAAGGCCAGATGTGAGAATGCCTGCGGGAAATTGCCGGCCATCCGCTTGCCGGTTGTATCGAATTCCTCGCTGAGGAGCCCCAGTTCATTGGCCAGCCCCACCAGCTTGTCCATCAGGTTCCCTGCGTCCGCACGGCGACCAGTGCGGGCATACTGCTCAACCAACCAGAATGAACAAGCGAGAAACGGGTGCTCTCCTGGTTCGAGGCCATCTACGCCGGTTTGGGTCAGGTACCGCATCAAGAGGCCGTCGCTGGTGACAAGCTCGCTTTCCAGCTTTGCAACGGTTCCGAGCATGTGTTCGTCGTCGTAGGCAATGAACCCCACTTGCGGCAGGACAAGAAGGGCTGCGTCGGTTTGGGTGCCGCCATAGCTTTGCGTGAACGTGTTCAGGGTTCGGTTGAACCCACGCACCATGATCTCTTCCCGCAGCTTGTCCCGTAGCCTTGTCCACTGCTCAACAGGACCTGTCAGTCCGTGATCACGAACAGCCCGGACACCGCAGTCGAAAGCGGCCCACATCATCACTCTCGAGTGGGTGAAGTACCTGGTGGAGCCACGCATTTCCCACAGACCAAAGTCTTTGTCATCGACGTGCTTTTCGACAAAGGACAGGAGCGCGCGCTGGAGCGCCCAGGAAAACGAGTCTTCCCGGCCTCCTGCCAGTCGCAGCCTTTCCAAGGCCACCATGACTTCCCCGACGACGTCGGCTTGGTACTGGGATGCCGCAGCGTTGCCTATGCGGACTGGCGCAGCACCGTTGTAACCCGGCAGATGTCCCAATTCACGCTCTTCGAGGTGACGCTCACCGGCAACTCCATACATGATCTGCATGTCTTCGGGATCTCCGGCCAAAGCCCGCAGCAGCCAGTCCCGCCACTTCAGGGCTTCGGACTCATACCCATGCGTCAACATCGATTCGAGGGTGAGCGCAGCGTCCCTTAGCCAGCAGTATCGGTAGTCCCAATTACGGGTTCCGCCGAACTCTTCGGGCAACGATGTGGTGGGCGCTGCCACAATGCCGCCGGTTTCGAAATGGGTCAACGCCCGCAATACCAGGAGGGAACGCTTGACCATCGGGCTGTAGGGGCCGTCCTGCCGGCAGTTGCCGGCCCACGTCGTCCAATAGACCAGTGCCTCGTTCAGTGCTTCGTCGAAGTCAGTCCGTTCAGGGAGCGCCCGGTAGGACGGAAACCATGCCAACTCAAAGTCCGTTTGCTCACCGGCACTGACGACGAATGAATTGGTGTGGCCATGCGGATGCGGGTGCGGCAACGGATCACAATGCAGGGCCCAGGCGTCTGGACCAGCCATGGCCAGCAGGGTGTCCGCATTCCCCGAGCGAACTCGGCTCATCCACGGCTTGATTGCGCCGTACTCGGGCCGGACGCTGAATTCCTGCCACAGTCCTACGTCCCCTTCAAGACCCATAACACGTCGTAGGAGAGCCGAGCCTGACCGGCCAACGGGCATGAAATCGACTACTTTGACCCGCCCTTGCGATGTTTGCCAGATCGTTTCCAGGATGAAGGTGGATTCCACGTAGCGCCTGGAGATGACCACCGCCGAATCGTCCTCGGGCGCGATGACCCATCGGCCATGTTCCGTTGTCCCCAGGAGGGCGCCAAAACTCGACGGCGAATCGAACCGCGGGAAGCACAGCCAATCGATGCTCCCCCGTTTGGACACAAGGGGTGCCGTAGCAAGATCGGACAGCAGCGCGTAATCCTCGATCGGTTCCGCCATACGCCAACTAAAGCACAAGGACCCACCCTCCGGAACAAGGTGCTACAGCGTGCTTGCAGAGCCTCCCAAGCAAAGCCACCACGGGACTGCGGGGAGCGCTCGTCGCTCGACGTGGTCGGCTGCCTTGATGGTCCCGCCGACGAAGCGGCCCGTGTTGGTGGCAATGACCGTGCCCTGCTTGTCCACGATGGACGTGTTCGGTGGCAACGGTGCCAGGAGGGGCTCGAACGCGGACTGGAGCTGGCTGATTCGGACGTCGGCACCGAGGGCTCCGACGTATTCTCCGGCAATAATGACCCGCTTGCTGAAGGTGACGATGTTCTCGTTCGTCCCGCTCGCGTCCACATACGCGTGGCTGGTGTGGATGGGACTGTCGTCGCCCTGATCGTCGGGACGCCAAGGTGCGGTGGCGAAATCGTACAGGTCCATGTCGATGTAGAGCCGCTGCGGCGACTCCGGTGCCGCTGGCGTGTAGCACCAGGCAATCCAGCTTTCGCCGAAGAGTGACTGGTCGGCGACGAAGCCGGTTCCGTAGAGAAGCGGGACGCCGATGGTTACGGCCTTCCGGGCCGCGTCATAGATGTGCGAATCCACCCGGTCCCTGCTGGCGCCGGGACCGATGCTGGCACGTACCGCCGTTTCCACCTCGCGCATTGATGCCGCAGCGGTCCGATGGAACATCGCCGCAAGCGATTCAATGGCAGCAACAGCGTCGTCCACGGATACCGGAGGCGGCGAACCGGGCGGAGTACCGTCCAGCTCCATCCTCTCGTCAATGACGAGGTTCATATCCCGCCTGACGTGTTCCTCGGCCAGTTCCCGTGCCCGCACCGCGTCGCCGGCCTTGATGGCGGCAACGATCCGGGCGTGGTCGTCCGCAGCCGCGGCCCTGTGCCCGGCCGGATCAGCCCAAATCAGTGGGCCAACTTCTGCCTGCAATGCCACCTCCTGCCGTGTCAGCCTGACCGATCCCGAGCTCGCGGCCAGCTCGATGTGGAACTTGCTGTCCGCCCTGATCGCGTCCGCAGGGTGTTCACAGGCCCGGATCTCAGCTGATGAATGGTCAAGGCGTCCCATGGAGAGCCGATGGGACTGGTTGGCTGAGGCAGCGGCGGCGCTACCGGCCAGGAAGGCACGGTACTCCCGCAGATCCCGCAGGTCTTCCAGGGAATAGGCCTCCAGGGACTGGCGCTGCATGCGGCTGATGTCCCCGGTGTTGGCCTTGACGAAACTTCCGCCGCCCTTGCCACGCCGGGTTTCCACGAGGCCCAGCCCGCGCAACTCCGCCAGCGCCGCGCGGAGCGTCAGGGTGGAGACACCCATCGCGGAAGCAAGGTAGCTTTCGCTGGGCAACTGGGAACCGTTCTCCAGGACTCCGAGCTCGATCGCATGCCGCAATCGGCGCCCGACTTCCACGCCCCTGTCGGCAGCCTCCAACGGCGCGAAGGCGAGCTGCTCTTTCCAAGTCGTCACTGCAAACTCCAGCCTATGGGCCATTAACATTTAACCTTGAATGTCTATTGAACTTTAACAATGAAGGTCTATAGTTAACAGTATCACCAGGCATGTTAAAGGAGCCGCAAGAAAGGGGCAGATGATGACACGGGAAGAAGCTTTCGCACGGTGCACTCCGGACTCCTATGTCGAGTTCTACGCCGGTCACTGGCTCATCGTGCCATTCGCCCAAGTGGAGCAGCCACGGTTCTTCGTCTGCTCTCCCAGCGCGTCCCGCAACCAGTAGTCCTGCCCCCTCGGGGTTAGGAAGCGGTTGTGAAGCTGACCACCGGAGCTGCCGCTGGCGTCACTTCAGGATGGATTGCCCACCACGCCGCACACGCGGCACGCCAGCTGTTGAGGTCGTCCTCATGTCCACTGATTGTCACCGTCGCCTCGGTCGCGGAGGCAACGGCCTCACCGCAGGTGTGGGAGACGCCGTCGAACCTGATAGCCGGGTACGCCTGGTACAGATCGCCGAGTGAGCCGATTACATAGTCCGGGCGCTCGTCCACCTTCGCTGCCAAAGCCGTGCGAACCGAGTCCACGCCCGTCAGGACCAGTGCCGTGGCCATCCCCGCGCGGTTTCCACCCAGAATGTCGGTGTCGAGCCTGTCCCCCACTACGATCGGACGGGCAACACCCGAGTGGCGGGCAGCTGTCTCAAAAAGCGCAGGCCAGGGCTTTCCCGCAACCGACGGCGTCTTGGCGGTGGCAGCGGCCACGGCAGCCACGAAGGTTCCGTTCCCCGGCGCGAAGCCTCGCTCCTGCGGCAGTGACATGTCGGTGTTCGTCGCTATCCACACCGCTCCCGCGGCCACGGCGTAGGCGGCCTCCGCCAGATCCTTCCATCCCAGCGCGGGCGAGAACCCCTGGATGACGGCGTCCGGCCGGTCATCGGCCGTGCCGACGACTACCAGCCCCTGTGCCCTGACAGCATCCGCGAGGGTCTCGCTCCCCACAACCAGGACTGCTGAGCCCGCAGCAACCTGTCCCGCCAGCAGCTCCGCACCGGCCTGGGCTGAACCGAACACTTGTTCCGCGGTGGCTGGAGCGCCCAGCTCACGAAGATGGGCCGCGACCTGCTCGGACGAGCGGGACGCGTTGTTGGTCACGTACGCGAGGCCTTTTCCTTCTTCCTCGAGCTTTTCCAGGGCACGTGTTGCCCCATCGATTGCCCGAGGTCCCGTGTAAACGACGCCGTCCAGGTCCGCGAGGACGCCGTCGTATCCATCGATCAACCGCTCAGTCATTGACGACGTCCTTGTTAGCCTCGGTCATGGTGTTTCCCCTTGATAAAAAGTTGGTGGCGCCCCGCAGGATGCGGGACGCCACCGTTCGAACGTGCTGGCTAGACGATCGCAGCGCGCAGGGCCTTGGCAGCCAACGCGGGATCCTCAGCACCATAGATAGCGCCACCAGCAACAGCAACATCAGCACCGGCCTTCTGAACATCGGCAATAGTGCCCACCTTCACGCCACCAGCAACCGAGAACGGAACACGAGCCTCGGAACCTGCACGCAGCAAACCATTCAGGTCAAAACCAGGCTTGGCCTGCTCATCCAGACCAGCGTGCATCTCCACGAACTTCGCACCCAGCGCACGAACTTCCTTCGCACGGGTCACCTTGTCCGCAATACCAATCAGGTCAACCACAACACCCTTGTTGTGAGCCTTCGCAGCCTTGACCGCACCAGCAATGGTGGAATCATCAGCAGCACCAAGAACAGTCACCAGATCAGCGCCGGCCTTGAACGCAATATCAGCCTCAAGCTCACCAGCATCCATGGTCTTCAGGTCAGCAAACACAATCTTGTCCGGGTGCGCGTTCTTCACAGCCGTGATCACCGACAAGCCCTCGGCCTTAATCAACGGGGTACCGAGCTCGATGATGTCAACGTACTCAGCAACCTGGCCAGCCAATTCCAGCGCAGCTTCAGTGGTCAGGAGGTCAATGGCAACTTGGAGTTTCATAATGATCATTTCTTTCTGTAGGAGGTGCGGTTCCTTATCCATGGTTCCGAAGTGAACCGGTTGGGGTAACGCTGTTTTTGGATGGTTGGAACTACCCTTTAGGACTGGGCAGCGCATTTGTGGCCGCCAGCACGGAACCCCGGGCCCTGCCAATATCGCGGCCCACCCAAAAGAGTGGTTAAAACCATCCTGAATTAGCGTTTCGCGTGGTTCTCTTCGGACGGAGGATGGAGACCTGGCCACTGGAGCATCCCAGGAGCCGCTAGCTGATACAGACCCGACCCCTCTTCTGGAAAGGCAGTCCGATGCAAACCTCAGATACTTGTCTTGCTACGTGGATGGGCCGGGAGGCCCTGGCGGAAGCAATGATCCCGGTGATTGGCCGGCTGTACCGCGAAAACAATGTGGTCACGAGCATCCATGGCCGGAGCTTGGTCAACAAGTCCACCATGAGCATCCTCAAGGCACACCGCTTCGCACGCCGAATCAGCAAGGAAGAGTTGCTCCTCGAGGAGACGGCGCCGCTGCTGAATACGCTGGCGCAACTGCAGCTCGGCTCGGCCGCCATCGACATCGCGCGCTTGAACCAGAAATTCAAGGAAAAGGGCAATGGGGCAAACCTGGAAGACTTCCTTCGGGCTGAACTGTCCGCAGTAGTAGGCCAGCGCGGCGGCAGCGCCGGCGGCAGCACCGACGTCGTACTCTATGGTTTCGGCCGAATCGGACGTTTGCTGACGCGGATCCTGGTTGAGCAGGCCGGAGGCGGCCACGGGCTTCGGCTTCGCGCGATCGTTGTCCGCAAGGGTGCTGACAATGACCTCACCAAGCGGGCCAGCCTCCTTCGCCGCGACTCCGTCCACGGGTCTTTCGAGGGCTCCATCAAGGTGGACGCTGAGGCGAACACCATCACCGCGAATGGTGTTCGGATCCAGGTCATCTACTCGGACAACCCCGCCACCATCGACTACACGGCTTACGGCATCAAGGATGCCCTCATCGTGGACAACACCGGCCGCTGGCGGGACGCTGAAGGCTTGTCGCAGCACCTGCTCAGCAAGGGCGCAGCCCGGGTACTACTGACTGCCCCCGGCAAAGGCGGTCTGAAGAACATCGTGCACGGCATCAACCACGGCGACATCTCCGATGAAGACACGATCGTCACTGCCGCTTCCTGCACCACCAATGCCATCACTCCCATCCTTCAGGCCATCAATGACAAGTACGGCGTGATCCACGGCCACGTGGAGACGGTGCACTCGTTCACGAACGACCAGAACCTCATTGACAACTTCCACAAAGGCGACCGGCGCGGACGTTCGGCGGCGCTGAACATGGTCATTACCGAAACCGGTGCAGCCAAAGCCGTAGCGAAAGCGTTGCCGGAACTGGAGGGGAAACTGACCGGCAGCTCCATCCGCGTCCCAACGCCGGATGTTTCCATGGCCATCTTGAACCTGAACCTGGAACGCGGAACCACCAAGGACGAGGTCAACACGTACCTGCGTGAGATGGCACTGCACTCGGACCTCCGTCAGCAGATCGACTACATGGATTCACCGGAGGTGGTCTCCACCGATTTCGTCGGCTCCCGCCACACCGGGATTGTTGACGGACTGGCCACCATCTCCAACGACAAGAACCTGGTCCTCTATGTCTGGTACGACAACGAATTCGGCTACTCCTGCCAGGTTGTCCGCGTCATGGAGGAGATGGCAGGCGTGAACCGGCCGTCCTTCCCGGCGGCGAATGTGGTGGAAGAAGCCATGTCAGTGCTGGCAGCCGTAGGTTCCTAGCCAGTCCATTTCCAGTTCCAACAAAAGCGAGCCCAAGCATGAAAATTGGAATTCTCACCAGTGGCGGCGACTGCCCCGGACTGAACGCGGTGATCCGTGGTGCGGTGTTGAAAGGCATCGCCATCCAGGGCCATGAGTTCGTCGGATTCCGCGACGGCTGGCGCGGGGTTGTGCAAGGCGACGTCATCGACATCCCCCGCACCCTGGTCCGGGGGATTTCCAAGCAGGGCGGCACCATCCTAGGCACCTCACGTACCAATCCCTTTGAGAATGGTGGCGGCCCGGAGGTCATCAAGGGCCATTTGGAACGCTTGGGCATTGACGCGATCATTGCAATCGGCGGCGAGGGCACGCTCGCCGCCGCCAAGCGCCTCACCGATGCCGGTCTCAAAATCGTGGGCGTTCCCAAAACCGTGGACAACGACCTTGACGCAACTGACTACAGTTTCGGCTTCGACACAGCCGTCCACATCGCCACCGAGGCCATCGACCGCCTCCGCACCACCGGCGAATCCCATCATCGCTGCATGATCGTTGAAGTCATGGGACGGCACGTCGGCTGGATCGCGCTTCACGCCGGTATGGCCGCTGGTGCCCACGCGATCCTCATCCCGGAGCAGAAAGTCAGCGTGGAAAGGGTCGGCCAGTGGGTGAAGGAGGCCCACGCGCGCGGCCGGGCCCCACTGGTTGTGGTAGCGGAAGGCTTCGTTCCGGAGCACATGGAATCACCCCACTCCGAGCGTGGCTTGGACACCTTCGGCCGGCCGCGCATGGGTGGCATCGCAGACCAACTGGCCCCTGAGCTGGAAGCCCGGACGGGCATCGAGACCCGCACCACCATCCTGGGGCATGTCCAGCGGGGAGGAGTGCCCACCGCCTATGACCGGGTCCTGGCCACTCGCCTGGGCATGGCAGCGGTGCACTCGGTTGTGCAGGGCCGCTGGGGTTCCATGGTGGCGCTCAAAGGGACGGACATCGAGCAGGTGGACTTCCAGGAGGCCTTGGGCAAACTGAAAGTGGTTCCGCAGCACCGCTACGAAGAAGCGGCCGTCCTGTTCGGCTGAGCAGACCGGCCCAGCTCAGGCGAAGGCCTACTTCGCTTCCAGCCGCGCCCTGATCTGCTCGGCGTAGTCCCCGTACGCGGCTGCGATTTCTTCCAAGTCGACAGTCTGCGGGAAGTCGATCACAGGCTGGTGCTCCGCGAGGTAGCTGATGGTTTCTTCGACAATGAGCTGCTCATCGAAGCCACCCAAGCCTGCTTCGGCAAGGAAGTCAGGGTTGGTATGGACCAGGGATTCCCCTGTTTGTCCCTCCGATGCCCAACGCACCAGGTATTCGTTCTGATTCACAAGTTCGATGTCGAATGACTTCTCCATGGAAGCAGCCTACGCGCTCCCGGTGCCGAACAAAGTTGCCGATCAAAGTACGCGAGCTGCCGCCTCCACAAGGCAAGAAAGCGCACGACGGCGACCTCCCGCCGTCGTGCGCTTCTTTCGTTGGGTGCGGCTGCTAGACCTCGGGGCGCCGCTCTATGGCTGCTTCAGGAGCGGTGCGCCGCTCTACGACCGTGCGCCGCGTCCTGTTGGACATGGCGATTGAGATGATCAGCCCCAGGACGCCCACGATCATCAGGATGTAGCCGACCAGGATCTGGTCAAGGAAGGGGATGATGCCGGGGGCGAGCGCAAAGGCCAGAATCGCTCCGATGGCGATCAGGGCAATGGAAGAACCAATTCTCATAACGTGCTCCTCACTTTTGTTCGGCGTGTGGACGCAACTGCCGAATCTATATAGTCAGGATACTTATGATTATCACGACCCGCCAGCGACGGGCTTCTTCCGGATCAGTGCCCGAACCGGGCGGCGTAGCGGGCGATTGCGTCCTCCGGAGTCGGTACGGGTCCGAAGACCTCTCCCTGGCGGGCGGTGTTGGCGACGTACTTTCCGGTCTCGAACCAGGCCGACATGCTGGCCATGTCGCTCACCAGCGGGGCAATCTTGGACGTGACTTTTCCAGCTCCGGCAAGAACGCCGGTTGGAATGGCCATGACCTTGATTGGCTTCCCGCTGTGGCGTCCGGCGATTTCCGCGGCCTCGAGGATGCTCACCGGACGGGTCCAGCCGATGTCGATCCGCTCGCCATCGGCGATGTCCGCATCCACCGCCTCGGCCAGATAGCGTGCGAGGTCGCTGGTGAGGACGAACGTGAGCGGGGTGTCCTTGGTGCCCAGCCACATGAATCGCCCCTTCTTGAAGGGGTCGCCGCCGCCCATGCCTGCCACTTGGTCAAAGAACGCACCGGGTCGCAGCGCAACGAACGGGACGCCGAGTTCCTGGAACTTGTCCTCGGCCAGCTTCTTGTGCCAGAAATGCGGCACCTGCGGAGTCTGGTCGCTGGTGAGGATGCCGATGAGCACAAACCGGGGAACGCCGGCTTGCTTGGCGGCGACCGCAAGATTGCTGTAGCCGAAGGTGTCGATTGCCTGCGCGTTCTTGTCGTTGCGCGTGTACCCGGCCGCCGTTGAGACGGCCGCGGAAACACCCGTCATGGCCACGATCAACGAGGCGGCGTCCAGCATGTCGCCCCGGACTATCTCCACTCCTTTGGCCTCCAGCTTGCTTGCGCTGGACTTGGCCCGCACGAGTGCGCGGACCCTCGTTCCGCGCTTGAGAAGTTCATCCACCACCTGGCCGCCCAAGTAGCCGGTGGCGCCAACAACGAGGACAGGCAGATCTTCAGCCATGGTTTCTCCTGGGTTTGGGTTCCTAGGCTCAGTGGTAGCACGCACCATCGCGCAACACCAGACTTCATAGCCAGCTAGAGAGTGCACTTTCAGTGCACTATGATGCACTCATGGATGAAAGCACTACCTCCTTGTCCCTGGCCATCGGCGCCCGAGTGAAACAAGAGCGGCAAACGCATGGATGGACCTTGGACCAGCTGGCCGAGGCCGCCGGTGTGAGCCGCCGGATGATCGTCAACGTTGAGCAGGGGGCAGCGAATCCCAGCGTCGGTACCCTGCTGAGAATCAGCGATGCGCTTGGCGTTGGCCTGCCGGCACTGGTGGAGTCGCCGCGACCGAAGCCAATCAGGGTCACCCGGAGCGGTGAAGGCGCCACGTTGTGGAGCAGCGAGCAGGGCGGCCAGGGAACATTGGTAGCGGGCACCGAATCACCGGACGTTGTTGAACTGTGGGACTGGACCCTGGGCCCGGGCGACCAGCACGGCAGCGAGGCTCATTCGGCAGGCACCAAGGAGCTGCTGCAGATTCAGCACGGCACCATCACCGTGCACGTGGCGGACGAGGTAGTGACACTCAACCCGGGAGACGCCATGACATTCCCCGGGGACGTGGCACACTCCTATTCCAACCTGGGCACCGCACCGGCCAGATTCTCCCTGGCAGTGTTCGAACCCGGCGTCGGCTCCGGACGCCAGCACACGCCATGACCGCCCTCAAACGCACCCCGATTCCACCCTGGGGCCTCGCAGTCGCGGCCATGTTCTCGGTGCAAATGAGTTCCGCCTTGTCAGTGAACCTCATCGCCGAGGTGGGCCCGGCAGGAACCGCCTGGTTGAGGCTCAGCCTGGGAGCGGTGATCTTCCTTGCCATTGCCCGGCCACCCCTGCGTTCAGTACGACGCCACGATGTACCCGTGCTGTTGGGACTGGGCGTTGCCACGGGGCTCATGACCATCATGTTCCTGGCTGCAATCGAGCGCATCCCGCTGGGCACCACCGTCGCGATCGAGTTCCTCGGCCCGCTGACTGTCGCGGCCATCCGCAGCCACAATCGACGCGCGCTCCTGTGGCCGTTGCTCGCGCTGGCGGGAGTCATCCTGCTCACTGAACCCTGGCACGGCGAGGTGGACTTGGTGGGCGTAGGCTTCGCTGTCCTCGCGGCCGTTGGCTGGGGCGCCTACATTGTGCTCACCCAGCGAATAGGGGACCGCTTCACCGGAATCGGAGCGCTTTCATTGACCGTTCCGGTGGCCGCCCTCACCGCAGCGGTAGTGGGCATTCCCCAGGCCGCCGGACACCTCGACGCGGGCATCCTTGCCGCGGCCCTCGGGGTGGCAATACTGATGCCCGTACTGCCTTTCGTCCTGGAATTGATGGCCCTGCGCCGCATGACATCCGCCGCCTTCGGCACGCTCATGGCACTGGAACCCGCCTTTGGCGTGCTCCTGGGGTTGCTGGTGCTGCACCAGCAACCCTCCATCATCCAGGTTGTCGGCATCACCCTTGTTGTGGTGGCGGGCGCAGCATCGCAAAGGGGCGCCAACCGGCAGCCACCGCCACTGATAGAGCCGGCGGCTACCGCGGCTTGAGCACTCGGCCGCAAGGCGCCGAACGCACGACGGCGACCTGCCGCCGTCGTGCGTTTCCTTGCGTTTTGCGTGGCGCGGCTCAGATGGTGATCGCGACCTTGCCGCGGGCTTTGCCGGCGTCGAAGTAGCGCATGGCCTCGGGGACCTGGTCCAGCGGGAAGGTGCGGTCGATGGCCGGGACTATGGTTCCCGCTTCCAGGAGGCCTGCGAGGTACTCAAGATCAGCGGCGGTCTGGCTGCCCACGATCATGGTGAACCGCTGCCGGATAAACGGGGACACGACCAACGCGCGGAGCTGCCGGTCCATGCTTCCCGTCCAGGAGCCGCCTTCCTCGCCGCCGGTGATCACGGCCGTGCCGTCAGGGGTGAGCGCCCGGCGGAGGCGGGAAACACCCGGGTTGCCGGCGATGTCGATGATGACGTCGTAGCGCCCTGATCCGTCAGCGAAGTCCTGCTTGGCGTAGTCGATGACGTGATCTGCGCCAAGAGAGCGGACCAGATCCGCTTTGCCCGCGCTGCACACGGCCGTAACCTCGGCCCCGGCAGCCTTGGCGAACTGGACCGCATAGCTGCCGACGCCGCCCGAGGCGCCGGTGACCAGGACTTTCCGGTGACGGTTGTTCCGGTCAGGGACCACTCCGCCTGCACGAAGTGCCTGCAGGGCGGTGCAGGCGGACACGGGAACCACCGCGGCCTGGGCGAAACTGATGTTGGCGGGCTTGAGGGCGAGCTGGCTTTCCCGGGCCGCAGCGTATTCGGCGAACGTCCCCTTCCCCGTGCCAAAGACCTGGTCTCCCACCCCGAAACGGGTCACCTTTGCGCCGATGGCCTCAACTGTCCCCGCGAAGTCCATCCCGGGGACGGGATTCCTGGGAGCCCTGAAACCGTAGACCAGGCGCAGCGCGTAGGGCAGGCCTGTGGTGACGTGCCAGGTGCCGCGGTCCATCCCGGCAGCGTGAACGCGGACCAGCACGTGATCGTCTGCGATTGCCGGGCGGGGAACGTGCGCCAAATGGAGGACGTCGGCCGGACCGTAGGCCTGCTGCACGATGGCCCGCATGGCGGTGTCCGGCCCGGACCGGCCGCCTTCATGACGGGATTCCTTGGCTTGCTGACCATTGGTCATGGCCGTTCCTTTCAGGACATTAGGGTGTTCAGCAGCATTTTCGTACGCTGTACTAAAGAGGCTACCGTACACTGTACTAAACCGCTAGACCCCAAGGAGATCCAGTGCCCGCCGCAGCCGCCCAACGCCTCCCCCTCAGCCGGGAAAGAGTGCTCCAATGCGCTGTCGAACTCGCCGACAAGTCCGGAATCGCCGGCCTGACCATCCGATCCCTCGCGCAGAGCATGGACACCAAGCCCATGTCGCTCTACTACTACGTGGCCAACAAGGACGAAATCCTAGACGGCATCGTGGACATGGTGTTCAGCGAAGTCGACCTGCCCGCGGCGGACGGCGACTGGCGAACAGAGATGCACCGGCGCGCGAACGCCATGCGATCGGCCCTACGGCGCCATCCCTGGGCCGTTGGACTGTTGGAGAGCCGCACGGCTCCCGGCCCGGCGACACTCAGGCACCACGAGGCCACACTGTCCACGCTCAGGGCCGCCGGTTTCTCCGTCCAGCTCACCGCCCATGCGTACGCGTTGCTGGACAGCTACATCTACGGATTCGCCCTCCAGGAAGCAGCCCTCCCGTTCGAGGGGAGGGACACGGCCGCCGAGATCACCAAGCCCATCATGGAGCGTTTCTCCACCGGCGAGTATCCCCACATGGTGGAGATCGCCGTCGAACATGTCCTCAAACCGGGCTACGACTTTGGCGACGAATTCGGGTTCGGCCTGGATCTCATCCTTGACGGCCTCAACCGCTTGCTACCCGCCCCGGCCGAAGACCCGCGTCAGCGTTGAGGCCCCCGGGCTGACAGGGTACGGTCGGGCATAGCCGACGCCCCCGGAGTAAGGATCTGATTCATGGCCAGGATTGAGGACTATGCGATCATCGGGGACTTGAATACGGCGGCGCTGGTGGGGCGCGACGGCTCGATCGACTGGATGTGCCTGCCCCGTTTCGACTCACCCGCATGCTTTGCCGCCCTCCTGGACTCCCCCGAGGCCGGCCGTTGGCGGCTCGCACCCGCCGGCGCTGGCGATTCAACCCGGCGCAGGTACCGCGAAGACACGCTCATCCTGGAAACCGAATGGGAAGTGGACGGCGGCGCAGTCCGGGTTACCGACTTCATGCCCGTCCGGGACGACGCCGTGGATCTGGTGCGCATAGTCGAGGGCCTGTCCGGCGAAGTGGCCATGCAGATGGAACTGGTCCTGCGGTTCGATTACGGCCAAGTTGTTCCCTGGGTCCGGCGCAGCAAACACGGGATCAGTGCCGTGGCGGGTCCGGACTCCGCCTACCTCACCACCCCCGCCCCGCTTGAGGGCCGGGACCGGCGCACTTTCAGCGAGTTCACGGTTCGAGCCGGCGAGCGCGTTCCCTTCGTGCTGCGCTGGGCGCCCAGCCATGAGAGGGAGCCACGGCGCATCGATCCGTTCCGGGCATTTGATGCGACCGAAGCGTTCTGGCTGGAATGGATCGGCCGCAGCGAAATGGCCGGAAAGTACAAGGAACCGGTCGAGAGGTCCCTGATAACCCTCAAGGCCCTCACGTACGCACCAACCGGGGGCATTGTGGCAGCAGCCACCACGTCATTGCCCGAACAGATCGGCGGCCCGCGCAACTGGGACTACCGCTACTGCTGGTTGCGGGACGCAACGCTGACACTTCAGTCGCTCCTCGCTGCCGGTTACACGGAAGAGGCGGCTGCTTGGCGGGATTGGCTGTTGCGGGCGATCGCCGGCGACCCGTCCGAACTGCAGATCGTCTACGGGCTCGACGGCGCCAGGAGGCTTCCGGAGGCCAATGTCCCCTGGTTGTCTGGTTACGAAGGTTCCGCACCGGTCCGCATCGGCAACGCCGCCGCTCCGCAGCTCCAACTGGACGTCTGGGGCGAAGTCCTGGATGGCCTTTCGCTCACGCGGGCCGCTTCGCCGCCGGGCACGGTGGACAACTCCTGGGACATCCAGGTCGCCTTGATGGAGTACTTGGAAGGGGCCTGGGACCAGCCAGACAACGGCCTGTGGGAAATGCGCGGACCAAGGCAGAACTTCACCCACTCCAAGGTCATGGCGTGGGTGGCCGCGGATCGAATGGTCAAAGGTATCAGGACGTCCGGATTGCCCGGCCCGGTGGAGCGTTGGGCTGCGCTTCGGAGCGAAATCCACGCGGATGTGATGGCCAAGGGCTTCAACGAGAAACTCAACACGTTCGTCCAGTCGTACGGCAGCGTGGAACTCGACGCCAGCCTGCTCTTGATCCCCCGCGTTGGCTTCCTTCCCCACCGGCATCCACGCGTTGCCGGAACAGTGGACGCCATCCAGAAGGGACTCACGGACGACGGCCTGGTCCTCCGCTACCGCACCCAGGCCGGCCATGACGGCCTCCCGGGTGACGAAGGCGTGTTCCTGGCGTGTTCATTTTGGCTGGTGGATGCACTTCTGGGCATCGGCCGCTCAGGTGAGGCCACCGCTCTTTTCGAGCGGCTTCTGACGTTGCGGAACGATGTCGGCCTGCTCAGCGAAGAATGGGACCCCCGGACGCAGCGGCAACTCGGCAACACTCCGCAGGCCTTCAGCCACTTTCCACTCATTCACAGCGCCTTGCAGCTGCATCACGGTGAGGCCCACAAGAGCGACACCCCGCTCCGCCGGCCCAAGCACCCTGGACAGGCAAGCGGCTCTACCCTTCGGAATGATCCTCGCCTTCGTTAGCCGGCGTTTCGCCTTTATGGCTGGCTTCTTTCAGATGCTGGTCCAGCTTGCGTTCGGCTTCGCGCCGCCGCTGGCCAATGGTCCGCATCTGCTGTGTGTTCGGGTCTCCCCGATCTTCCAACGCTGCGCCTGCAGGCGCGGCGGGCTGTTCCTGCTCTTGTTCGCCCATAAGAAAATCGTCCCATCGTCAACGCTGCTGCGATAGCGGCAATTGGCAACAGACGCACGACGGCGGCCTCCCGCCGTCGTGCGCTTTTCCCACCGTGCCCCTGCCCCAGCCAGGCAACGCGGCCCGACTTAGCGGATTCGCCCTACTTCCGCCGCCCGGTTAGTCGGATCCGCCGATGGATTCGGCGCCCGGTTAGTCGGATCCGCCGATGGATTCGGCGCCCGCCCGAGGAAGGGTTGTCCGAAGTACTTGAGGCACCGGCGCACGGCCGGATGCCAGGGATTGTGGAGGAATCATGAATCGCAGACTAGTTACGGTGGTCGCGCTGATGGGCGGTGCCGCCCTCACGCTGAGCGCCTGTTCGGGTGGAGGCTCAGCGGGCACCGGCGGAGACGAGCTGGCCAAGGACGGCAGCTTCTCCATGGCGCTCGACTCCGACCCCGGCACACTCAGCCCGCTGATGACCATCTCAACGTCGGCAAGCCAAGTCATCAACTACCTCTACGACCGTATGGTCTTCATCGACCCTGCCACCGGGAGCGTCAAGCCGTGGTTGGCGGAGTCCTGGAGCGAGAAGCCCGGCGAAGTGGTGTACACGCTCAAGAAGGGCATCATGTGTTCCAGCGGAGAGCCCCTGACCGCGCAAACCGTCGCGGACAACTTCACCTTCGTGGCCGACAAAGCCAACAATTCACCCTTGCGCGGCTTTGCCGTCCCCGGTGACCTGGTTGCCACTGCCGACGACGCCACCGGGACGGTCACTCTCAAGACGCCCACACCATCACCCTTCCTGCTGGTCAACACCGCCTCGATCGGTATCCTGTGCCAGTCAGGGCTGAAGAAGCCCGACGCCGTTGCCACGGAATCAGATGGCACTGGCCTGTTCACCCTGGCCGAGGTAGTGCCGAATGATCACTACACACTCACCCGCCGTGCGGGCTACAGCTGGGGACCTGACGACCAGACGACGTCGGAGACGCTCGGCGTGCCCAAGGATGTCACCTTCAAAGTCATCAGCAATCCCAGCACCGCAGCCAACCTGCTGCTCTCAGGCGAGCTGAATGCGGCAGTGATCTCCGGCGCCGACGAGGACCGCCTGGCATCGGCTGGATTGGCGAAGCTGAGCACCAACCGCCCCATGGGCGAAATGTTCTACAACCAACTGAACGGTAAGGCCACGTCCGACCCCGCAGTCCGGCTTGCCCTGACCAAAGCAGTCGATATTCCCAACCTCGCCAAGATCATCACCGCAGACAAGGGCGCGGTCAGCAAACAGCTCTCCGGCGTGTCCCCGGTGGGTTGCCAGATGGAGACCACCGGAGCGCTCCCCGCGGCCGACTTTGATGGCGCCGCCGCCGCACTGACGGCCGCCGGGTGGATTGCCGGCAACAACGGAAAGCGGGTCAAGGACGGCAAAGCCCTGGAACTGGCGTTCATCTACAACAACGCCACCGACACCTCCAACGCCGCAGCAGAGTTCGCACAGCAGCAGTGGACCAAGTTGGGGGCCTCTGTGTCCATCAAGGGCGGGGACGAGAATTTCATGGTCGAGCAGTTGCTCAGTGGCAAGAACAACGCTGACTGGGACATCGCCTGGGAAAACGTCAACGTCTCCGTTCCCAGCACCATCGTGCCCTTGATCTCCGGCCCCGCCCCAAGTGAAGGGCTCAACTTCGGCTCAATCCGTAATGCCGGTTACGAAGCCGGCGTAGCGAAGGCCTCCGTCCTCACGGGCGAACAGGCGTGTGCCGCCTGGGGCGAAGCCGAAGAATCCCTCTTCACCTCCGCTGACGTAGTCCCGTTTGCTTCGGCCCCCTCCTCCACGTACCTGCACAAAGCGTCCGCAGTGTTTGACACCGTGGCCAGCGGCCCCCTGGTCCGGGTCAAGAAGTAGGCGATCCGCTCCGATGACCGCCACAGCAATATCCCCCACCCCACCCACCACCCGGACACGGCCCGCCGCGAACGGGTGGCTCCGCTTCGCTTTTCGGCGCGGCGGCCAATTCCTGGTGTCCATCGCCATCCTGATCACCGTGGCCTTCCTGATGCTGCAAATGATCCCCGGCGATCCCGCCCGGCAATCGCTGAGCCCAACCGCCAGCCCGGAACAAATCGCGGAACGAACGCAGGAACTGGGCCTCGACCAGCCACTGGCAACGCAATATTTGGCCTTCTGGAAGGGGTTGCTTACCGGCGACCCCGGGCAGTCGATCAGTTTGCGGATGCCCGTTGAAGACGTGATCGCCAGCCGGCTTCCGGCAACGGTGGAGCTGGCACTCCTGACCGTTCTGGTGGTGCTGGCGGTCGCCATTCCTGTTGGGCTGCTGGCCGCGGCCCTCACCAAAGGTGGACGTCGGCGCGGACTGGAGCTGACTTTCAACAGCACCAGCGGGCTCGTCGCTTCAGCACCGGAGTTCCTGATCGGTGTGGGCTTGGTCTACTTGTTCGCTGTGAACGTCCCTTGGATGCCGGTGGCCGGGCGCAGCGGACCTGCCAGCTACGTCCTCCCGGTTGCAGCCCTATCCATCGGTGCAATCGCTGCCTTGTCCCGGATTGTCCGTGCGGAGGCCATGGACGTCCTCAGCTCAGATTTCATGCGCACTGCAGCCGGAAAGCGGATGCCCGTACTGCGCAAGTACCTGCGGCACGCCCTGCCCAACCTGATGACGTCCACCATGACCAACGCCGGATTGTTCCTTGGCTCGCTCATTGCCGGGACCGTGCTGGTGGAGAGCATCTTTGCCTGGCCGGGGCTGGGCATGACCCTGGTGCAGTCCATTCGGGCCAAAGACTTCCCGCTGGCCCAGGCGCTCGTGGTGGTCTACGGCGCCATCGTACTGATCATCAACCTGGCGGTGGACGTGCTGCTGGCAGTTCTGGACCCCCGCTCCACGATTAAGGATTCCTGATGAGCGCAGCTGGAATGACCGGGCGCTGGCGCTCGGCCCTACTGACACCCACTGGCCTTGCAGCCCTGGCCGGCATGGCAGTGCTGCTGTTCCTGGTGGTTCTTGGCCCCGTGATCTGGGGGGACATCAGCACCACCACCAACCCGGCGGCGCTGTCCCAGAAACCCAGTCCGACGCACCCCTTCGGCACCGATGCCGGCGGGCGCGACGTGTTTGCCCGCACCATGACGGCGGCCCGGCTCAGCGTGCTGATGGCCCTGGCAGCCAGTGCCATGGGCGTCCTGGGCGGGGCACTACTGGGTGCGCTGCCCAGCGTGTTGCCACGTCCGCTCGGGCGGGCCATCCTAGCGGGAGTGAACTTTGCCCTCGCGTTCCCGGGCCTGCTGATCACTGTGGTGCTGTCCGTTGTCTTTGGCCAGGGCATCCTGGGGGCGGTCTTCGCGATCGGGCTGGCCATTCTCCCCGCCTACGCCCGGCTCACCAGCACCCTGGCAGCGTCTGTGGGCGGCAGGGATTTCGTGGCTGCGGCACGTGTGCTCGGCGTCAGCCGGGCCGGCCTGCTGCTGCGTCACATCATGCCCAACATCGCCGCACCCCTGATCGTCAATGCTTCGGTGACCGCCGGCGGCGCGTTGACCGCCTTCGCAGGATTGTCCTACTTGGGCCTGGGCGTCCAGCAGCCTGAGTTCGACTGGGGCAGGATGCTCAACGAGGGACTCCTCAAGATCTTCGTCAACCCCGCCACCGCGCTGGCGCCGGGGATCGCCGTCGTCGTCTCCGGCATCATCTTCACCCTGGTAGGCGAAACAATCGCCCGCGCCACGGGCGTCGCGAGGACTTTCAGCGACAAGCTGCCACGGCTGCGGCCCCGCGAAACCAGCGCAGTGCTGCCCATCGAGGACAACAATGCGGTCCTGCAGGTGCGCGGCCTTCAGATTGCGGCCCCGGGCCGGACCCGCTGGGCCGAACTGGTGCGTGGCGTCAGTTTCGATGTGGGACGTGGAGAACTCGTGGGTTTGGTGGGCGAGTCCGGCTCAGGCAAGTCAATGACCTGCATGGCTGTGGCCCAACTCGCCGACCATCCGCTGCACGTCAGCGCCCAAAGCATCCGCTTTGACGGGCAGGAGATATACCGCGGCACAGCCCCCGCCGGATCCCGGCGCGCAGTGTCCCGGCTGCTGGGGACCCGTTTGGCCATGGTGTTCCAGGACCCCATGTCTTCGCTCAACCCGTCGTTGCGGGTTGGCGGACAAGTAGCCGAGCCCGGATTCCTCCATGGCGGACTCAGCCGCCGCGCTGCATGGCTCAAGGCCATACGACGGCTGGGCCAAGTACAAATCGCTGATCCGGAGCGCAGGGCAAAACAGCACCCCCACGAGCTCTCCGGCGGCATGCGCCAGCGGGCCATGATCGCCATGGGGCTGATGGGCAAACCTGCGCTGATTATTGCGGACGAGCCCACAACTGCCCTGGACGTCACGGTGCAGCGCGAAGTCCTGACGGTGCTGCACCGGGTGCACCAGGAAACGGGATCGGCTGTGCTGATGATCTCCCATGACATGGCCGTCATTACAGGGTTCTGCACGCGCGTCATGGTCATGTACCGGGGTCGGATCGTGGAAGACATCAGCACCGAGGACTTGGTAGCGGGCAATGCCCGGCATCCGTACACCCGCGCGCTGCTGGGGGCTGTGCCCACGTTGGAAACGGAACGATCCGTGCCGATGCCTACTATCGCTGACGGTGAGGAATTTGATACGGACCTCCGGTTCGACCTGGAGCACAAGCTCGCAGCACGGGAGCAGTCCGCAGCGGACAAGGACGCAATTGAGCGCGAAGGAGCACACGCATGAGCGCATTGGTGTTTGACAAGGTCAGGGTGAGCTTTGGCCACGGTGCCCGAAAGTTCACGGCCGTGCACGACGTTTCACTGCGCGTACCTGCCGGCCGCAGCGTCGGGCTGGTGGGCGAATCCGGTTCGGGCAAGTCAACGCTGGCCCGCGCTGCCGTCGGCCTGTGCGAACCCCGTTCCGGGTCCATTGCGTTGGATGGCACCGAACTGGTCAATGCACGGGGCCGCGCCTTGGCTCTTCGCCGGCGGGTGCAGATGGTGTTCCAGGACCCGTCATCGTGCCTGGACCCGCGGATGAGCGTCGGCGCATCGCTCGTGGAGGCTATCCGCGCGGCCGAGCGCAGGGACCGGCGCCCCGGCACTGTCGCCGGCCGATCCGCCCAGATAACCGGGCTGCTGGAATCCGTCCAGCTACCCTCAGCCAAGGCCGCCGAGTACCCCGGAGCCCTGTCCGGCGGCCAGCGCCAACGGGTGGCACTTGCCCGTGCGCTGGCCGCCGAACCGGCATTCATCCTGGCGGATGAGATCACCTCGGCCCTGGACGTTTCCGTGCAGGGCTCGGTGATGAACCTGCTCAAGGATCTGCAGGCCGAGCGGGGTTTTGGGCTCCTCTTCATCAGCCACAACCTGGCCGCCGTACATTACCTGTGCGACGACGTTGCAGTGTTGCGGAACGGCCGCCTCGTGGAAGCCGGAGCCACGGCTGATGTCCTGCACACGCCCAAGGAGGACTACACCCGCGAACTGCTCGCCGCGGTCCCCAGGATTGGTGAGCCCTTGTTTGCCTAAGCTGCTCCGGCCCGCTCAACCGGCGACGTTGAACCCGGACGGGACACCCAGCGGCACTGTCCCGTCCGGCAGCCGGGCGAATGGCAAGCGATACACTCCCGGGGTGCTGATCAGCAGGTGGTCATCGTCCAGCCGGAGGGTGAGACCGCCCGCCGTGAACGCGCCATTCGGGGCTGGTTCGATCTGCGCCACCATCTGAAGTCCCAGCTCCAGCTCGCCCTTGGCCGTGACGGTGGCCAGCACGCCCAACTCAGAACTGCAATAGACAGCTGTGGGCATAGTCGCGCCGATGATCGGCGGATCACACCGCCGGTAGAGGGCGTCATCTCCCGGTCGATTCACGGAGCCGAGCCGGAGGCCGTCGACTGTCGCCTGCAGCCTGGAGTCAGCCGAATCGCCCTGGCCGTGCCAGGTGCCGTCCACTGTCAAAGCGAACTCGGCTGAAGTGACCTCACCGGACACCTTCAGGAGGCCGAATTGGGTGGTCTCGACGCGCACGGCCAGATCGGTCTTTGGGTCCACCCAGTAGCCGGCGAGCCCGGCAGCCGCGGCCGTTCCGTCCACCCGTTCCGCGGGTTTCTCCGCGACCAGTCCCGCTGCCAGTCGTAGTGCCTCAGTGGCCACCGGCATCGGTGCGATCGCCGAATTATTGCTCAAGAGTGCCACGCCAATTCCGGTCCCGGGCAGGAACAAGAGTTGGGACCGGTATCCGGGAACCCCGCCTGCGTGCCCGAAGGCCGGCTCACCACAAACACTCGTATGCGCCACCCCCAACGCGTACGGCCGGCGCTGCCCGCCGTCGTCGTTGACCCGCTCCAGAAGGCCGTCCCGCAAGTCCGCGCCCAGCACCCTGCCGTCCTGCAGGAACCCAAACCAAGGTCCCAAATCGGCAATGCTCGTGGCCAGGCCACCGTCACCCACAGCGCACTCCTCCGTGTCCGCCCGGCGCACTCCAGCTTCGCCGACGTCGTAGCCGTTGGCGAACCGAGGCAGCGGCAGCCGGCTATCCTCCCGGAACAGCGTGTCGGACATGCCCAGCGGGATGAACATCCGCTCCGAGGTGAACTCACCTAAGGTCATCCCGGTCAGCCGCTCAACGAGGGATGCGACCAGAACATAGCCTGTGTTGGAGTAAGAGAACTGAGTGCCCGGCTCGAAGTCCAGTCCGGTCAACCCGGCCACGAAGGCCAGCGTCTGGTTCTGGGTCATCCGGGTGAGCGGACGCCCGGCCAGCTCGGTGAGGGCCAGCCAGTCGCGCAGTCCGCCGGTATGGCGCAGACACTGCCCGACCGTGACCGGCACCCGCAGATTGAGCTCCGGTAAGTGCAGCCGGATGTCGTCATCAAGCGAGAGCTTTCCGTCCCGGCACAGAAGCAGGGCCGCAGTGGCGGTGAACTGCTTGCTCATGGATGCGATGTCGAACCGCGTATGGGTGGTGACCGGAACCTCGAACTCCACACTCGCCAATCCTGCCGTGGCGTGGTGGGCCAGCTGGCCGTCCACATAGATTCCGATTGCCACCCCGGGATCACCGGTACGTGCGGCCTTGTGTGCCAGCTCGAACAGCTTGTTTGCAATATCCATGGAAGACACCATTTCAGAGGTCTCGGTCATCAGGTTTGTCCAAACGGCCAAACTCGGCACCGTGCGACGGGTCAGACCATGGTTCGTTCCAGGGTTTGACCGAAAGGGACACTCTTATCGAGTGAAACCGTGTACCTGCCAACATCGCGGCGGGTCACCAGGATTCCGGAGGTTCCCTGGGCCATGGCAACCGATCGGATCAGCTCCTCGGCCTCCGTCAGTAGCTCCTGCAGAAGTTCCGGAGAGGCAACCACTACCTCGCACTCGGTCATGTGATCTTGCACGTTCCTACTTCCCTCTTGCTCGTCAACAAAATGCTTGTCACTCCGGCCTGATCGCTAGGCGAGAATCTGGAAAAGCCCGGGTTCGACCCACACCTCATACCCCGCTGCGGCTTCGAAGAGCCTCCGGCCATCGGCTCCTTCTGCGGCCAGCCACAACGCAGAATCATCAGGCATCGCGGAGTCGACAAAGCCACTGCGCACAGCTCTTCCGGAGAACCGCACCTCAACGGGTTCTCCTTTGAGCAGGCTCCACCGCTTGTACACGTACATGCCCCGTTCATCAGCGGTGTTCGGCAGGGCAGGAGGCTGCGGGATCCCGGCGGCACGGATGCCCACCATGGATTCGCCCAGTCCATGGGAAATCTTGGCAATTACTTCCGGATAGTCGTGGAACGCCGTGGCCCTCACCAGCGCAGCTGCATGCTCAGCGGGATTGCCGGACGTGAAAATACCCGATCCGACGAACACACCGTCGGCCCCGAGCTGCATCATCATCGCAGCGTCAGCCGGAGTGGCAATGCCACCTGCGATGAAGAGCGGCACGGGGAGCTTGCCGGTGGCGGCAATTTCCTCGACCAGTTCATACGGCGCCTGCAATTCCTTGGCCGCAACGGACAGCTCGTCCTCCGAAAGAGCGGCGAGCTTGGCGATCCCCGCCTGGATCTGGCGGATGTGGGACACCGCGTTGGACCGGATCATGGCCGCGCCCTCGGTGATGCGGCAAAGCGCCTCAGCGAGGTTCCGGGCACTACAGACGAAGGGAACTGTGAACTTCCATTTGTCGATGTGGTTGAGGTAATGCGCAGGGGTCGACCCCTCGGATTCGTCGACGTAGTCAACGCCGAGGGACTGCAGAACCTGGGCCTCCACGAAATGGCCGATGCGGGCCTTGGCTATCACCGGGATGGACACGGCAGCGATGATCGCATCGATCCTGTCGGGATCGGACCAACGTGAAGAGCCTCCCTGGGCGCGGATGTCGACCGGAATCCGCTCGAGCGCAATGACGGCTACGGCCCCGGAATCCTCCGCCAGGCGGGCCTGCTCGACGTTAACGACGTCCATGATGACGCCGCCCTTGAGCATCTCGGCCATGCCGCGCCTGACACGGCTGTTGGAAAGAGGCGAAGCCCGGACCGTGATCTTCACAAATGACTCTCCCAAACCAATCTCGTTGCATTCATCCAGTTGAAATCTAACGGCCCCGGAAACTCTGGTCTTCGTTCGCTTGTTAATACTTACGGGCCACTTTTGGTCGTTCCGACCAAGTGTCCCTACCCATAGCCGGGGCCTTGTGCTCAGTTGTTTGCTGCATCCGTCAATGCCGGCGGGCAGACCGCCCCGGGTTGGGCCGTCAGCTCGTAATGCCAGGGCTCATTCGCGTAGGTCTGGCACAGCCCGAATTGCTGGCCCAGGTTGCTCATCCAGACCATTGCGTCCACCGGTCCGACGTCGACTGCTTTACCGGAAACGTGCGTGGACTTCTCCGGGGTGTTGACCCAGCGTCGTGCCTCTTCCGGGCTGCCATAGGTTCCGGTGGCCTGGTCAAGGAGCATCTTCTGGTATCGGGTGCTGCGCCATCCGCTGGTCACAACAATCTGGATGCCGTCCGCTGCCGCAGCTTTTGAGGCCTCTTGCAGGGCCTTTCGCAGTTCCGGATCGAGATTGGCCACGGCCGGGACATCCATGTCGCTGGCAGTGAGGGTGCGGTTTTCCGGGATGAGGCCGTCCTTGGCGCTGAGTCGTTCCTCAAAGGGGCTCAACAGCGGACGCAGCAGTTCCTTGAGGGGATCGGGCTCGTCGCCCTTGCTGGTTCCAGGTTGGCTCGCCGGCGCCACCGGGACGCTCGATGATGTGCATGCTCCCAGGGATAGGGCGACCAAGGTGGCCACCACAAGCATTGTCAGGGTTGGCCGTTTGGCTGTGCGTTGTGCTGGCACCGGTGTGTCCCGCTTTCGTCTGGTGGTGAGTTACCAGACCATCACTGGCCGTGTTGCGCCGCCGTATGCTGGGCTCTTCACACTGACGCAACAAGCCGGCCAATAAAGTGAGTCAGTGGAGCCCTATGCCGCTGGCGCCCAACAGTGTCAAAGGCGGCAAGGAGATTGAGAGAACCATGCGCGTACTGATAGTTGACGACGAACCGTACTTCGCGGAAGCAATTCAACAAGGATTGCGGGCGGAGAGCATAGCCGCCGATATCGCGTTGGACGGCGGGCAGGCGCTGGAACGTGTTTCGGTCAACGACTACGACGTTGTTGTCCTGGACCGGGATATCCCCACCATTCACGGAGACGACGTCTGCGCCAGCATTGTGAAATCCCACCCGCATGTGAAGGTAATCATGGTGACGGCCGCTACCCGCCTCAAAGACAAGGTAGGGGGATTCCGGTTGGGCGCGGACGACTACCTTACAAAGCCCTTTGAGTTCGACGAACTTGTTGTGAGGCTGCGGGCATTGTCCCGCCGGCCAAACAGCATGGTTCCTCCAGTGCTGGACGCCGGTGATCTTCGACTGGACCCGTACCGGCAGGAGGCCTACCGGGACGGGCGCTACGTGAGGCTCACCCGTAAGCAGTTCGCAGTACTTGAACTGCTCATCCAAGCAAATGGCGGGATCGTTAGTGCCGAAACACTTCTGGAGAAAGCCTGGGATGAGAACATCGATCCTTTCACCAGCGCACTCCGAGTAACAATGTCCACCCTGCGCAAGGCTCTGGGAGATCCCGATCCGATCGAAACCCTGCCCGGAGTCGGGTACAAGATCGCCGAAGGCTACACCCGTCCATGACCGCCAAAACGCTGCCCGCGGCAAAGTCCCTCCGAAGTGCGCGGGCCCGGCTGGCCTTCAGCTATGCACTGTTCGCCATGCTGGCCGGGATCATTGTGCTCGGCGCCGTCTACGCCGTCCTGCGTTACATCCCCAACTACCCTTTGACGGCGGCGAATCCCAGTGACTATTCGAAAGGCGTTCCCGGGACCAGGGGCGAGATACTGGAGACTTTGCTCAACGTCGGGGGCTGGGCACTGGTATCGCTGGCCATCGTCGGGAGCATCGGCGGGTGGTTCCTGGCTGGCCGGGTCCTCAGCCCACTGAATAAGATCTACTCGGCCGCACACACCGCTGCCAACGGAGAGCTAGGCCACCGAATACGCCTGCAAGGCCCTCACGACGAGTTCGGCCAACTCGCTGACGAGTTTGACCGCATGCTCGACAAAGTTGAAGACGCTTTCAACACCCAGGAGCGGTTTGCCGGCAACGCATCCCACGAGCTGCGAACCCCGCTCGCCATCACCAAGGCGCTCCTTGACGTTGCGAGGCGACAACCCACTGCGCAGGACGTTCCCGTTCTCCTGGAGAGGTTGGCATTGACGAACGACCGGGCGATCGGACTCACCGAGGCCCTGCTGCGCCTGGCCGATGCCAACGCTGTGACTGCCGAGTCGGGTCTTGTGCGGATGCGACCCCTGATCCTGGCCGCCGTGCAGGAAAACGAACCGGAAGCCTCTCACAGTGGCGTTCGCATTGATACGTCCGTGAGCGCCACGGAAGTCATCGGTGACGGCGTGCTTTTACGGCAAATGGTCTTCAACCTGGTCCAGAACGCTGTTCGCCATAACCACGAGAACGGCTCGGTATGGATATCGGGAGATTTCACCCAAGAGACCGCGACTCTCCGTATTGAAAATACCGGCCCGGTCCTGCAGGCAGACATCATCCCCGAACTCCTCGAGCCGTTCCGCCGCGGCCAAGGACGTGTAGCCCAAAATGACGGGAAGCAGGGATACGGCCTGGGTTTAGCCTTGGTGGCGAAGATCGTGCAGCTTCACCATGGAACGCTTCGCCTTCAACCGCGGACCGGGGGCGGCCTTATCGCGACCGTCGAAATCCCTGCAGCCCAACAACCAAGTATCCAGCCCGGTCATTGATCGCTATCCCGACGGCGGCCTCCCGCCGTCGTGCGTCTTTCCCGCCTGAGTCGCGCGGCAGCTGCGTTGCGGGGCCCGCTTTGCATGCTTTTGCTGGCCTTTGGGGCGCAGAACGGGCCCCGCAACGGGTAGCGTGAACCGCAGGCAGGTAGTGCCGCCGCTGCGGCCGGGGATTCCAAGGAGTAGCCATGAGCAGGTCACACCGGACGTCGAAACACGAGCCCAACACCGCCGTGGAGCTGAACCCCCTGTTCAGCAGGCCCGGCGAGGCCACGATCTTCCCGCGTTTCACCATTCCGGAAGGAGAGTCACTGCCCGCCACCGCGTACCAGGTTGTCCACGATGAGGCCATGTTGGACGGGAACTCCCGCCTGAACCTTGCAACGTTCGTGGGCACCTGGATGGAGTCGGAAGCGTCGCAGTTGTACACCGAGGCGTTCGACAAGAACATGATCGACAAAGACGAATACCCCCAGACAGCGCTCATCGAGACCCGGTGCTGGCGGATGCTCGCGGATCTGTGGAACGCGCCCGATCCAGCCAAAAGCATTGGAACATCCACCATCGGATCCTCCGAGGCGTGCATGCTGGGCGGTTTGGCACTGAAGCGCCGCTGGCAGCACAGCCGGCGCGCTGCGGGCCTGCCAACCGACAAACCCAACCTCGTGCTGAGTTCCGCCGTGCAGGTTTGCTGGGAGAAATTCTGCAATTACTGGGATGTGGAACCCCGGTTCGTCCCGGTATCGGTGGAACACCCGGCGATGGATGGCGATGACCTGGACAAATACGTGGACGAGAACACCATTGGCGTCGTCGCCATCATGGGCGTGACCTACACCGGCAAATACGAAGCCGTGGACGCGATTTCGGCCGCTTTGGACGATGTCCAAGCACGCCGCGGACTGGACATCCCCATCCATGTGGATGGCGCTTCCGGCGCCATGGTTGCTCCTTTCCTCCAACCGCAAACAGTGTGGGACTTCCGCCTGCCCCGAGTTGCGTCGATCAACACCTCAGGACACAAGTACGGGCTGGTCTATCCCGGCCTGGGCTGGGTTGTGTGGAGGGACGAAGAAGCACTCCCCGAGGACCTGATCTTCCACGTCAGTTACCTCGGCGGGGACATGCCCACGTTCGCCCTGAACTTTTCACGGCCTGGCGCGCAGGTTCTGCTGCAGTACTACCTCTTCCTCCGACTCGGTTTCGCCGGCTACAAGTCCGTCCAAGCCACTTCCCGCGACGTTGCCCTGTATCTCTCCGGGGAAATCGGAGCCATGGAGGCGTTCACCCTATGGAGCGACGGGTCCGACATCCCGGTCTTCGCCTGGCAGCTCACCGACGGCCAAACGAAAAACTGGAACCTCCACCACCTGTCAGAACGCCTGCGGATGAACGGTTGGCTGGTTCCTGCTTATCCCCTGCCTGACGGGCTGAGCGACGTGGTGGTGCAAAGGATCGTTGTCCGCAACGGTTTTACCCGGGACCTGGCCTCCAGCTTCCTGACAGACCTCAAAAGAGAAGTCGCTTACCTCGATGCGCTGACAGCGCCCATGCCCGCGGCCGGACAGCAACAGGCCTTCCACCACTAGCCCAGATCAAGGAAGGACCACCCCATGTGCAGACTCTTCGGGCTTCACGCCGGTCCCCGCCCGGTCCGTGCCACATTTTGGCTCTTGGACGCGCCGGACAGCCTCTCCGTCCAGAGCCGGCGGGAACCTGACGGCGCCGGCATTGGAACTTTCGACGCCGAAGGCAGGGCCCGCGTCGCGAAGCAACCCCTTGCCGCGTGGGAGGACCACGCGTTCGCCCGCGAGGCACGAGACCTGAAGAGCACCACGTTCCTGGCCCACGTCCGGTACGCGAGCACCGGCGCTCTGACCCGGGTCAACACACACCCTTTCGAGCAGGACGGACGGCTGTTTGCCCACAATGGCGCATTCAATGATCTCGATCGGCTCGATCATCGGCTTTCCGGGCTTGGCGTGTTGGACCTTGTTAAGGGCCAGACGGACAGCGAACGCCTGTTCGCGCTCATTACCGCCGGTACCCGCCGTTCAGGGGGCGATGTTGGAGAAGGAATCACGCAGGCCGTCAGCTGGATCGCCAAGGAGCTGCCTGTCTTCAGCCTCAACTTCATCATCACCACGGCGACAGACATGTGGTGCCTCAGATACCCCGCAACTCACGAATTGCACCTGCTGGAACGTGACCCCGCCAAAGCACAGGACCCGCCGGCACCACTGGACGCGCGGAGCAGCCGGATCCACTCCCGCAGCACCGAGCTTTCCCGTTCCCCGCACGTCCTGATTGCCACCGAGCCGATGGATCACAACCCCGGCTGGCGTCCCCTCGCGTCCGGCGAACTGGTGCATGTGGGCCCGGACCTTGCAGTGACCTCCACCTTCCCGTTCCCGGACTCCCCTGCGCATCCGCTCACTCTGGCCGACCTTGAACCGTCGGCGGCCGAATCGCAGAAGCCGTAGCCACCGCTGCGGTGGACCGCACCAAACGCAAGGAACGCACGACGGCGACCTGCCGCCGTCGTGCGCGTTATCGTAGGTCACAACACACCTGACAAGGAGAACGCATGCCGTACACCGTTGACTTCAAGAACGTTTCCACCGACGGCCTGGAATCATCTCCGGTGGCCGAAACGCTGGCCGGGTTGCGCGCCAACGAGAGCCGCTATTTCAAGAACAAGTACGACCACGACTTCACAGTGAGCCCCGCGAGCGAGGTCCCGGAAGTGGTGGAACGGGTAAGCCGCATCCTGAAGGACGAACGAGATATCGTCATCGCCTCACCCCCGCTCGAGGCCACATCCTTCGACGTCGATGGATTGCGCATGGCTTACGTGTTCTACGAGTCGGGACTGTCCATCAACGTCATGTACAGCATCGAGGACGGCGGGAAGCGGGCCGTGGGGTTCAAACTCTCCGAGGGCATGGAAATTCCAGAGGAACTGGCATCGAGCTTCAAGTTTGCCCGCCAGAAATCGAAGCTTGCAGGCGTCATTCGTGGCTCGTACTTCGTGATCAAGGGCGAGTACTGAACAGTCCGGCCTGACCGTCTCTCACTTCCCGACACCCTTTTCCGCGACCGTCTCTCACTTCCCGACACCCTTTTCCCCGACCATCTCTCACGTCTGGTGACTGGCTCGATGGGGCCTATTTTGTCGGTGCCTGGTGACAGGGTTGATTCATGGAAGGTACGGGGCAATTCGTGGCACGTCGGGCTATATCGCCCGCCATGAGTTTCGTCGCGTCCCGGCGTTTCGGGGGCCTCATCACCGAAACTCGTGGCGGCGCAGCCTCGCGCGCCTCGGTGGTCGCCAGGAGCTCAGTATCCACCCACGGAATCCGGGTACTGCAGGCCGCCGGGACCAACAGCACCGCCGGAGTGGACGCGTTACTCGATCAAGCCACCGAGGCACTGACCTCGCTACGGTCATCCGCGGCCACCGATGCCGGGGTGCTGGGTTTTAGTGAAGCAGCCGACTTCGCGGGCAGCATCGAGGACATCTCCCGGACAGTGGAATACCTGCAAATCATCGCAGCCCAGGCGGTCGAACGGACCCGCCGCGAAGCCCGGAACGGGACCCCGGTCCCCGGCGCTGGCGCCGCGCCCGGGTGGCAGACTGGATGGAGCACGACGACGACGCCCGGCCAAGAATCAGTAGTCAACCCGGCCGATGACGGGTACCGGAACGCCGCGGAGTTCCTCCGCGCCCGGCTCCGGATCAGTATCAGCGAAGCACGCCGCCGACTCGCCCTCGCCGCCGAGGTCCTCCCCGGTGTGGGAATGACCGGCCAACACCTCCCGGCCCGCCGCGAAATCCTCGCCGACGCCCTCGCTTCCGCCCAAGTACCGTCCCGGTCCGCGACGATCATCAGTACCGCACTGAACACCGTCCGGCACCTCGTCACCGACGAGACCGCCGCGACCATGGAACAAGCCCTCACCACCACCGCCATCGACTCCGACCCGGACTTCGTCACCAAAATAGCCAAACGCTGGACCGACGCCCTCGACCAGGACGGACCGGAACCTTCCGAAGAAACCCTCCGGCACCTCCAAGGCGCCTTCCTCCGCCGCAAACCCCGCCACGGCCTGCACCACCTGGAAATCTTCGCCACCGCCGAACAATACGAAACCCTCCTCACCGCCATGAACACCGCCACCAACCCCCGACACCAAAACACCACAACCCCCGACACCACCACCATCGACGGAAACCCCGCCAACGACGCGAGTAACGGCGTGGGCGGAGACACCGGGGCCGGCGGAGGCACGGGGGATGGCGAGGGTACCGGCGGGGCCGGGGGTACCGGTGTGGTCCTGGACCGGCGCTCCCGGGCCCAGAAACTCCTCGACGGCTTGGTCGGGGCCTGCAGCGTCGCGATGACCACCGGCAAACTCCCCGCCAACGGCGGACTCCGACCCCAACTCAGGGTCACCATCGACCACCGCGACCTCCTCAACCAGGTCAACGCCTCAAACCCGAACCAACCCAGCACCGGCACCAGCACCAGCACCGGCACCGCGACCTTCACCGGACCGATCCACCCCACCACCATCCGCAAAATCGCCTGCGACGCCGACATCATCCCCATCCTGCTCGGCAGCGACTCCCGCGTCCTGGACATCGGCCGCACCACCCGGATCTTCCCACCCCACATCCGCCACGCCATCACCGCCCGCGACGGCGGCTGCACCTTCCCCGACTGCACCATGCCCGCACCCTGGTGCGAAGCCCACCACATCACCTACTGGTCCAACCAAGGCACCACCAGCACCGACAACGGCACCCTCCTCTGCAGCCACCACCACCACCTCATCCACAAAGAACACTGGACCATCACCATGAAAACCGGCGTGCCCTGGTTCATCCCCCCACCCCACATCGACCCCCACCAAACACCCCGCAAAAACCACCACCACACACCCCTCAAAACATAAACAGGCACGCCAGTGGTGCGAAACCGGCCGGGAACACTTCACGTGTCGGGCGTTGTAGGTACACAGTCACGCAACCACGCGTCGTCGAGCGCTGGTCCCTAAGCCAAGTCAGGCCTAACGTGCGGCCGGCCACCCTGTGTACGACTCCGCAAGGTACGCCTTGGCGTGTTCGGACGAGACCACGGAGTGCAACTCGCCGAGCTGTCGGGCGCGGTCGAAGTCGTCGGCGCCAGGGACGGTGTGCAGCATGGACGTCATCCAGTAGGAGAAGTGCTGGGCCTTCCACACGCGGTCCAGGGCGCGGTCGCTGTAGGAGTCCAGGAGCAAGGTCGAGCCGGTGGAGTAGAAGGAATCGAGCCCTTCGAAGAGCACCTTGACGTCGTGGATCGCCAGGTTGAGTCCCTTGGCGCCGGTGGGCGGGACGGTGTGTGCGGCGTCGCCGGCGAGGAAGAGATTGCCAAAGCGCATGGGTGCCTGGACGAAACTACGGAACGGCAGGACCATCTTCTCGAGGACCGGACCTTCCTTGAGCTCAAAGCCGTTGCCGTTGACGCGTTTGCGGAACTCGGACCAGATGCGTTCGTCGTCCCAGTCGGCCACGTTTTCCTTGGGGTCGCACTGGAAGTACATGCGCTGGACCTTCTCCGTGCGCTGGCTGATCAGCGCGAAGCCGTGCTCGGAGTTGGCGTAGATCAGTTCATCGGAGCTGCGCGGGGCTTCGGCGAGGATCCCGAACCAGGCGAACGGGTACTCGTGGAAGTACCTTTTGCGGTTGGCCTCGGGGATCTGGGAGCGGCAGTGGCTGCGTGAACCGTCGGCGCCCACGAGGAAGTCGGCTTGGATTTCGAAGTCCTGGCCGTCGGCGTCGGTGAACCAGACTTTCGGTTTTCCTTCGAGGTCATGCACAGTGGTGTCCGTGGCGCTGTACCGGACGTCGCCGCCGTCGGCCTCCCGCCGGGCAGCGAGGTCCATGAACACGTCCGTCTGCGGGTACAACCACACAGATTCGCCCACGAGTTCCTTGAAGTTGATGCGGTGGCTTTCACCGTTGAAGCGCAGTTCAATACCGTCGTGGCGGTCGCCTTCCCGCAGCACGCGGTCGGAAACGCCGGAGTCCACCAGCAGGTTCACGGTGCCGTGTTCCAGGATGCCGGCGCGGACTGTTTCCTGGATGGTCTTGCGGCTGCGGATCTCCACCACCACGGACTCGATGCCTTGCTTGGCCAGCAGGTGGGAAAGCATGAGACCGGCAGGGCCTGCGCCCATGATGGCGACTTGGGTGGTGATGGGTGTGCGTGCCATGGTGTTTCCTCGCTTCGTTGCGGTCCCGCTGGGACGGGATGAGTCTGGAATCAGTGTGGCCCGCAGCCGGTGATCGGCGTTACATCCATTCCGTTGAACGGAAGGGCCACTCATTCGCCCAACTGGCGTCCGATCCCACGCGCAGCCGTTTGAAGCGCGGGAACCAGCGCCTGCAAGCGCATCTCTGCGAGGGGCACCACGACGCCGAGTGCCGCCACCGTGCGCCGCTTGCCGTTCATCACCGGAACGGCGATCCCCCACGTGTCCGGATCCACGACGCCCGCCAATTGCGCGTAGCCCTGCTGCGCGGCTTCGGCCAGCAACTGGCGCACGACGTCGGTAGTCACCTTCCCGGAAGAATCATGGAATTGCTCGAGGTACTCCGCCTGCAGCTCACGCGCCTGGTGTGACATCAACGCCAAGCCGGCCGAGGAAATATGGACCGGCATTCGCCCGGCGATCCTGGCCCGGTTGGCCACCGACCCCCGGCGGGAAAGCCGCTCGACAAACAGTGCCTCCCACCCATCCAGCACGGCCAGGTTGACGTTCTGGTTCAAGACCTGCTGGATGTCCTCCATGAAGGGCATGGCCGCCTGCCGCAGCGCCAAGGTAGGCGAGTTCCGGTTGACGAGTTCCCACAGACGCAAGCCCAAGCGAACGGTCCCGCCCGCGCCCAGGTCAAGCAGGCCGTGCTCCGACAATTGCCGGACCAGCCGGTGGGCTGAGGAAAGCGGTAGCCCTGCACGGTCCGAGAGTTCGGTCAGCTGCAGGGACGTGACGCCCTCGGGAAAGGCTTCAATCACCCGAACCACGCGGTCCACCACGGAATCACCGGATGCTGAGTTGGCCACGTTGCGCTCCTTTGCTTCACGGCGCCGGAAAAAGCACCTTCCATTCAATGGTAGAACGTGTGCCGGATAACAATACCCAGTGATACAACTCTCATAGCTGGCCGGCAGTGCTGCCGGCCGAAACCCATCATCAAGAATTACCGAGGACGCTATGCCAACGATGTCATCTGCCCGCCGCTCACAATGGCCTGTTTGGCTGTGCTGGCTAGCCATGGTCCTGGATGGATTCGACCTTGTGGTCCTGGGCACGGTCATACCCACCCTCATCAAGACCGGCGATATCGGCTTCGACGCCGTAGGCGCAACCTTTGCCGCCACCATCTCCCTGGTGGGCGTGGGACTCGGCGCGTTGTTCATCGCGCCGCTCTCGGACAAGTTCGGGAGGCGCAAGCTCCTCATCGCCTGCGTCGCTGGCTTCTCGCTCTTCACTATCGGCGTCGCTTTCGCACCGAACGTGGCTGTGTTCTCGATCCTGCGCCTGCTGGCAGGACTTGGTCTGGGCGCCTGCCTTCCCGCAGCGCTGGCCTACATGAACGATTACGCCCCCGCAGGTTCTGCAGGTAAATCGACCACCCGCACCATGACCGGCTACCACGTTGGTGCCGTGGCGACGGCTTTGCTCGCAATTGTGGTGGTCCCCAATTGGCGTCTCATGTTCATCATCGGTGGCGTTGCCGGCCTGGTGCTCCTGCCCTTCCTTTGGGCCAAGCTCCCCGAATCGCTACCCGAAGCAGCCGCCGACAAAGCTGGCGCCCCTGCCCAGCCGGCAGCCGGCGTCGAGCATTCCACAGAAACGGCACCCAAGACCGGGTTCCGCGACCTGCTGCAGAAGCCGTACCCCTTGGTTGCCCTGGGAATTGGCATCGCGTCGTTCATGGGACTGCTGCTTGTTTACGGGCTCAACACCTGGCTGCCCCAACTGATGGCCGCCGCCGGATATCCCGTGAGTACCGGCCTGACCTTGCTGCTGGTCCTGAACCTGGGCGCCGTTGCGGGACTGTTCCTGGCCGGAGTCCTGGCCGACAAGCACGGAACCAAGAAGATCGTGCTGCTGTGGTTTGGGTTGTCCGCGGTGTTCCTCGCGATTCTGAGCGTCAAGATCCAGAACGAATTCCTGCTCAACGCCGCCGTGTTCGTCACGGGCGTCTTCGTCTTCAGCTCGCAGGTACTGGTGTACGCGTGGGTGAGCCAACTGTTCCCCGCCCGTCTTCGGGGAACAGCGCTCGGCTTCGCCGCCGGCGTGGGCAGGCTTGGCGCGATCGTTGGTCCGGCCGTGACCGGGACCTTGGTAGCGGCAAATATCGCCTACCCGGCGGGGTTCTATGTGTTCGCCGCTGCCGGTGTGCTGGCCGTGGCCGCGTTGATGCTTGTGCCGCACCAGGTCAAGACCGCTGAAACGACGGTCCCGGCAGATCGATGACTGCTAAGCCTTGCTCGTAGCCGAGGCACCCGGGCCCAGGCATTCCCTCGCCTTGCCGAGCAACTGCGGCCCTGCGGCAAAGCACCGGTCGGTGGAGTTCTGCAGGGCCGGGAGTGCCTGGACGGCGTAGTCAAAGTGCTGCTCGCGGATCATGGATTCGATGGCCCGGCACTGGTTCTCTGTCTCCAGCGCGCCAACCATGGCCGAGGAGATCTTCAAGCTAAGAACGGCGTCCATGCTGGCGTCGGCGTCGTGCTGGCACAGACCGTTGGAAATCCTGAGAATCCGGCCGGGCAGCATGGACAGGTAGGTGGAGAGGAAACGCAGCGCCGGCTTGGAGTCTCCCAACTCCTCCGCCAGGGCCTGCAACCTGCATGTCTCCAGGGCAGGAGCCCCTGATTCGTCACTCACCGCTTGCTGCCTGAGACTCTGCGGCGCCTTCCGGCGTCGTCTTGTCGGGGTTTTTGGTCCAGATGGAGGCGAGCATTCCGATGACCAGGATGGCGGGTGCGCCGTACATCAGAGTGTTCATCACGATGGGTTCGCGGAGGGCGCGGATGGCGTTGCCGATGTGGGGGATGGTGGCGATTTGCTTGTCCACGGTTTTGCCTTGGAGGGTGGCGATCCAGGGGTCGATGCCGTTGTTGGCGTCGCCTTTGGTTTGGACTGCGACGCCGCCGTCGGCGGTGGCGGTGATTTCGGTGATGCGGTGGGTTTCCACCCGGTGGTCTTCGACGGGGATGTGGTAGGTGATGATGTCGCCTACTTTGATGTCCGTGATGGGGGTGGGGACGGTGACGACGACGTCGCCGGGGTTGATTAGCGGGGCCATGGATCCGGTGAGCATGGTGGAGGTTTGGTAGCCGAGCACGCGCGGGCCGATGGCCAGGAGCAGGAAGGCCAGGGCGGCGAGGACCAGGGTGCCCAGGCCGATGAATTTCATGGCGGTGCCGGCGACGCGGCGGAAGGCACCCGGCGCTGCAGTGGTTTCGACGGCGGGAGTCCCGACGGCGGCGGGCCGGGGTTTGGTTGCGGAACGCCGGCCGTGGAGGGCGGGTCCGTTGATGCTGGTCAGTGCGCTCATTGTCCTGGCGTTCCTTCCGTGATGGGTGGGGTTATACCGGCGGGCCTGATCGGACAGGGGGGCGTCCGACCAGGCCCGGCGGGGCTTAGGGGTGGTGCTAGCTGGTGGTTGCGGTGCGCTGGGTGCCGGTGAAGGAGAAGGCGATGGTGGACGTGGCGCCTTGGAAGGTGTCGCCGGCGGTGGTGGGGAACGCGGTGGTGACCTTGAGGTTGTCGGTCTTGGCCGAGGTCAGGGAGGTCAGGTTGTTCAGGACCTTGTTCGCGGTGATGACCGGGGCTGCGGCCATCACGGTGGTTTTGGTTCCGGCGCAGGTGTAGGGGGCTGCGGCTCCGGTCCAGGCAACACTGCAGTTTTCGATGGTCAGTTGCAGGCCGTTCGTCACATCGGTGGTGAGCAGGGATCCGGTGGCGCCGGCGGAGGTGGTCAGGGTGACGTTGTTCAGGTCCGAGTTGCCGCTGTTGGCCAGGGTGACGAGCTTTTCGACTTTGTCTCCGGGCAGCAGGCCAGCGACCGGGACGTTGAGGGTGTTGTTCGCTCCGGTGCCCAGGGCGATGGTGACGGTGCCTGCGGTGACGGCTTGGGAGGCGGAGGTCGAGGAGGTGAACGCGCCGTAGGTGCCCATCCCGGCGACGGCGGCTGCGGTGCCGACCAGTGCGACGGAAGCGAGGATCTTGCCGGAGGTGGTCTTGAGGCTGATGGCCATGGGAATCAGTGTCCTTTCAGTGGGCCACCCGTCCGGGCCGGCCGTTGCTCTTTCCAGCCTGTCTGGCTGATGAGGACTACTCTGCCGGGCCAGAATCAAGAACAAATCATGCAATCACTCAGGAAAGGATCAAGACTTTTTGCTGTTCCTCAGGCTCCTTATGGAACACTTCTTGATGCACCTGAACAGCCAATGAGAGGGCCGGACAATGCCGATGTGGTTGCAGGCTTTGATGTGGGGAACCGTGGCCGGAGGAGCCTTGGTCCTCGGGTCCGGGATCGCCTGGTTGTGGAAGGTCCCGCCGAAGACAGTGTCCACCATCATGGCCTTTGGTGCCGGCGTCCTCATTTCGGCGCTGGCGTTCGAGCTGGTTGACGAGGCAGTCCAGGGCGGCGGCTTGGTACCCACCGCTGCCGGGTTCCTGCTGGGCGCATTGATCTTTGTAGGCTCGAATGTCCTGCTGGCCAGACTCGGTGCGAAACATCGCAAGCGCTCCGGCGGGCACCAACCCTCCGAGAAGGACTCCCCCGGCAGCGGAACGGCAATCGCAGTGGGTGCGTTGATTGACGGCATCCCGGAATCCGTGGTCCTGGGCGTGGGCCTCCTTGCCACGGGGACGGTCAGCCCGGCGATGCTCGCCGCTGTGTTCATCTCCAACGTCCCAGAGGGCCTTTCAAGCACGGCGGGCATGAAAAGGGCCGGACGCAGCCCGATGTACGTTTTCGGGACCTGGATCGGCATAGCCGTGTTCAGCGGACTTGCAGCCTTGCTGGGATACACCGCTTTGGAGAACGCCCCCGAAACGGTGATCGCGTTCATCACTGCAATCGCGGCCGGAGGCATCCTGGCCATGCTGGCGGACACGATGATCCCCGAGGCCTTCGAAGAGCACCACAACCTGACGGGATTGACGGCCTCCGTGGGCTTCCTGGCGGCTTTCACCATCCACCACGTGGGAGGCTGAACGTCGGCGGTGGTGGAGCACGGGCTAGTGAGGCAGCAGCCCCAGCACCGGCAAGGCCGCCGCCGTCGAAAGGGCCATTGCCGCCGTATTGCCGATCACCGGATGAAGATCCGTGGGCAGCATCGCCGAGATGGCACGGGCGATGGGCGGCGCGAGGACTGCACCCGCCACGGCTCCGCCGATGACGCTTGTCCACGAGCCGTTGAAGGCAAGGACGACCGCCGGGGCAACGGAAACCACCGACGCGTAGGTAGCTGCCCACCCGCCGTCGCGGTACCACTTGCGCCAGAGGACCACGCCGATGGCCGAGGTCAGCGCCTGGGCGAACAGTATCCGGGGCAGCAGGTTGGACCCGTAGGACGGCAGCTCCGGATTCAGCACGAACGCCACTGCCACGCCCAAGATCACGCCGACGCTGGCGAGTTCGTTGGCGAAGAAATGCGTTTCGGTGAAGTCCTTCAGGACCCGACGCGCTGCCCAACGCACGTCGTTGAGGAATGTTTGGTGAACCCCCGACGGCGGCAGCTGCGGTAACGCGGCTAGGTCCGGCTCCCGCAGGACCAGCCACGGCAAGATCCGGGCCACCAGGAAGGAGATGACGGAACCAACCGACATCGCCAGGACATTCGCCACCACGGAGGGCAGGCCAAGCGGCGCCGAGACAGTGGGTATCAACAGCAGGGCCAGCGGAGTAGTGGTGGCCGCCCCGAGGACTGCACCCGTGACGCACGTCCTCCAACCGGGTCCGTAGAGGAGGACCATTGCCGGGGCGACGCAAACGAAAGGCACGAATGTTGGCTGCCACCCGTCGTCGAGCATCCAGCCGAACGCGAGGTTGGACAACATCAGGCTCAGCGCCGCCGATGCCAGCACCCACGGCCACAGGCCCGTGCCATAGCTGAGCGAGCCCGCCCATGCCTTCCCGCGACGAGCTGCCCACCATGCCAGCGCCGCGCCGGAGAGCAACACCAGGGCCGCGAGGTCCGACTTGTAGAAAAGGGGTTCGGTCATATCCCCGAGGAACCAGCGCAGTGCTGCCAAGGGTGAGCCCGCAGCCTCTTGGGGCCACCCCGGATAGACGGGACCGACGCGGGGCGAATGGCGCCCAAGGATGTGGAGGAGAACTGCGAATGCGCCGACCACGGCTGCCATTCCGAACGCACCCAAGGCAGTGCCGGCGGCGTGTCGTTCGGTGGCCGGCGGCTGCCGGGCAGTGGTCGAGGTGACCGCTGAGGAGAGCATCATTGGTGGCCCCTGGCGTCGGATAGTGCGTGTCTCGGAGCAGCGTATCCGAGCGCCGGATGCCGCTCACAGCCGTGCTGCTACGGGGGATTTGTGACCGGTACCGGGTCCGGCGCGCATTCAGCCGGCCAACCGTCGTCGGGCCTTGCATCCACCCACTCACCCTTAGTGGGTGATCTTTCAAGCCAATTGCTGCCGATGTAGCGCGCACACACGCTGGAGGGCGTGGCCGAATCGAGAATGGTGTTGAGGTCCGGCAGGGAACGGGCCCCTTACCGGAAGACAACGGTCCTCCCCGGGATCGGATAAACGATGGGAAAGACACCATGAACTTTTGGGAATCGTTGTGGAGCATCTTCGTTGCTTTCTTGTTCATCGCCTACCTCCTCCTGCTCTTCCAGATCATTTCGGATCTCCTGCGCGATAAAGCGCTCAACGGCGGAATCAAGGCACTATGGATTCTGTGCTTGTTCGTGGCACCCTTCATTTCCGCACTGATTTACGTCATCCTGCGCGGGAAAGGCATGGCATTGCGGAATGAACTGCGCTTCCGTGAATCTGTTGACGAGACCGAGAAATACATTCGGCAGGTAGCCGGAGCCCCATCACCCACCCAGCAGATCGAATCAGCCAAGGCGTTGCTTGCCGCAGGCGATATCAACGAAGAGGAGTATGCCCGGCTGAAGGCACTCGCTTTGGCCTGATCCCGTTGAAGGTCCGCCGTTTACGCATGGCTGAAAGGGAGGCATGACGCGATTGAAGGCATTCCCGCTGTTGGAAGGCGGACCGTTCCGGTTCGGTTTGGTGGCGGCGCTGGGAGTCCTGGTGGCCCTGGCGCTGGGTTCGGCGGTCATCACCCTCCGGTACTCGCTCACCTTGATCTTCGCCGCACTGTTCATCTCGTTGGGCCTCTACCCGCTGGTGCGCTGGCTGGAACGCCTGAAGCTTTCGCGTGCCGGCGCCGTACTGACGGTGGCTGTCGGCTTCCTGGTAGTGGTGGCCCTGCTGATCCGGTTCATCGTCCCGATCCTGGTGGAAGAGGGCGCTGCGCTGGTCCGTTTGCTGCCATCAAGCTTCGAGGCCGTCAGCGAGCAGGACTGGTTCCTGGAGTTCAACGGAACCCTGGGCGGTGCGCTGACCCCGCTCCTGGAGTGGCTGGAAACCTCGGCCGCGGATCCCAACGTCTGGATTGCCATTGGCGGGGGCGCTGTGCAGGTTGGCTACAACGTGGTGAATGGCGCGTTCGCGGTGATCTTCGTTGTCGTTTTGACCCTCTATTTCGTGGCCGGACACGAAATGATGAAGTCCAGCCTTTACGCCCTGGTGCCTTCATCCCGGCGCGAATCATTCGCGGAGATTACGGACACCATCATTTCTTCCGTGGGGAAATACCTCAGCGGCATGTCAATCCTCGCCTTGCTCAACGCGATATTCACTTTCGTCCTCCTGTCCATTGCCGGAGTCAGGTATGCGGCGGTGCTCGCTGTGCTGGCTTTCCCCATTACCCTCATCCCGTTAGTGGGAAGTGCCATCAGCACCGCGATCATCACCGTGGTCTCCCTCTTCACCTCACCTTCCACGGCCCTGGTGGTTTTCCTGGTGATGCTGGCGTACATGCAAGTAGAGGCGTACGTCCTGACGCCGCGCATCGTGGGCAAGGCCATCAGCATCCCCGGATCCCTGGTGCTCATTGGAGCCATGGTGGGCGGGACGCTCCTTGGCCTGCTGGGGGCGTTGATCGCCTGCCCCACCACGGCCTCGATCCTGCTGATCATCAAGAAGGTTGTCATTCCCCAGCAGAATGCCAAGTAACGCGTATGCAAGGACCACTGCACGACGTCGATGCCCTCGCCTTGTTCTTGTTGGCGCTCCACATCGTCCTTGGAACAATCGCCGCCGTCATGGTCTCGGCCAACCGGCGGCCGTCGTCGGCAATAGCGTGGGTTCTGGCCATCATCTTCATCCCCTATCTGGGCATAGTGGCGTTCCTCCTTGTTGGCCGCGGCAAGCTCCCCAAAACGCGGCGGGACAAGCAACGTACCGTCAACGATCTGATGCTGGGGCGGACGCCCGGCCTCTCAGCCGTCAGCCACAGCGACGACTGGCCCGCGTGGCTGCGTTCCGCCGTCGAACTTAACCTCAGGCTCGGCGCGCTGCCAATGGTGGGCGGCAACCGGGCCGAGCTGCTGGAGGACTACAACGGCAGCTTCGACCGGATGATCACGGACATCGACAATGCGCACGATTACGTCCACGTGGAGTTCTACATCCTGACACTGGACCCCACCACGGCTCCCTTCTTCGACGCCATGGCCCGGGCCTGCCAACGCGGTGTTCCGGTGAGGGTCCTCTTCGATCACCTGGCCGCAGTCAGGGACCCCAACTACGGCGCCATGCGGCAAGCCTTCAAGGAGATGGGCGCCGAGTGGCACGCCATGCTGCCCCTGCGTCCGTTCAAGGGACAGTGGCAGCGCCCGGATCTGCGGAACCACCGGAAGCTAGTGGTTGTGGACGGGAAGACGGGCTACACGGGATCCCAAAACCTCATCGACGCGTCCTACAACAAGAAGGGCAACATCCGGCGCGGGCTCCAGTGGCACGAACTGATGGTCCGGCTGGAGGGTCCCGTGGTGCGAGAGCTCAATGCCGTGTTCGTCACCGATTGGTACAGCGAATCGGAGATCCTGCTGCCCTTGGACACCTCCCCCGTGATCCTCGGATCGGAACCTGAACTCATCGATGCCCAGGTACTGCCCAGCGGCCCGAGCTTCGATAACGACAACAACCTCAAGCTCTACACCACGCTCATTTACAAGGCGGAGCACCGCGTCAGCATCACGAGCCCCTATTTCGTGCCCGATGAAGCGATCCAACTGGCCATCGTCACCGCCGCATCACGTGGGCTGAGCGTTGAACTCTTCGTGTCCGAGGTGGGCGACCAAGCCATGGTCTACCACGCCCAGCGCTCCTACTACGAGGTCCTCTTGCGGGCCGGCGTCCGCATCTACCTGTACCGGGCCCCGCAGGTCCTGCATTCGAAGCACTTCACGGTGGACGATGACGTGGCGGTCATCGGCTCCAGCAACATGGACGTGCGGTCCTTCAGCCTCAACATGGAAGTCTCCGTCCTGGTCCACGGACGATCGATTGTGGACCAGATGAGGGCCGTGGAGGACCGGTACCGCGCGGCCAGCAAGGAGTTGCTGCTGGAGGACTGGTTGCGCCGTCCGGTGCGCCACGTGGCCTTGGACAACCTGGCGCGGCTCACCTCATCCCTTCAATAGCACGGGCGGGTTAACCCTAGTCGTCCAGCTGCAGGTACCAGTTCACGCCGGCACTGATGGCACGGCCCAACAGCAGGGACAGCGCAATCGCGACGATCACGGCGAACTCAGTGGACAGCCCGGGCAGGAGACCTGACAGGGCACCGATGCCCACGGAATAGGCGGACCAGAGAATGCCGGCGGCGAGCGAATAGAGGGCGAAAGTACCCCGGGGGACGGGCGTGACGGCGCTGGCCACGTTCATGGTCAGCCTGCCCAGCGGAACGAACCTTGAGGTCAGCACCCACGAGGCAGCGTGCTTGGCCAGACGCTCCCTGGAGGCGTGCAACGCCTTCTGCGGGCGCGGTCCACGGAGTATCCGCCAGTTGGCCATGTCCCGTCGCAGGACCAACTCGTAGGCGGCCTGGTCCCCCACCACGGCGCCGGCCAGCATCGCGACGGCAAGGAGGAACGGGTTCGGCAAGCCATCCGTGGCGGACAAAGCCCCCAAAGCCACAAACAGCGAGGTGGTGGGAATAGGCGGGAAGACGGCTGACAATGCAACCAGAATCGCTCCGAGCGGATAGACCCACCCGGAATCCGCGGCACTAAGGATGTCTTTCAAGGCTTGCACGGTGCACCCCTCTCCGGGCCTCGTCCAAGCGTCTCACGGCCGCCAAGATCATCCTTACGTCCCAAGGTCGCCGCGCGGATCGCCTTTACTGGGTGAATCCTCGTTGCCTCGCCCCTACACTGAAGGGGTGGACGACCAAGGTGGTACCCGCCCGGACCTCTTGAGCCCCAAGCCAATCGCGGTCCCAAGACTGCCGTTGGACCTGCTGGCTCGATCCCGGCTTGTGGCCAAGCTCGAGGCCGGAGCCGACGTCGTCCTTCTTTCCGCCCCGGCCGGATACGGGAAAACCGTGCTCCTGGGCCAATGGCTGAACGGGCAGGCACACAACGTCGCGTGGATCAGCCCGAACCCGCAGAACAGGGAAGCCCTGTGGCCGGCGATACTGCAGGCGCTGAGACAATGCCCGGCTGTTCCGCCCGGAACACTCAGGCGGCTTTCGGCCACCAAGGAGAATACCTCGGAGGTTCTGGGGCGCCTGGCTGAGCAGCTCAACGCCACGGGCACCAGCGTCCGGCTGGTCATCGACGGTCTGGACCACTTCACCAAGGAAGAACGGGATCGGTGGATCCCTGCGCTGCTGGATCAACCCCGGCTGCCCATTCAGCTCGTGTTGACCACCCGGGACAGTTCGGCGATTGACCCCGGACACGCCAGGCTCAGCGGCCGCATTGTGGAACTGCGCTCCGGCGACCTCGGCTTCACACTGGACGAGATCAACGCTCTCGCCGCCATGACCCTGACGTTGCTTGGCTTCCATCAGTTGGAGGAACTGTTCCGCCAGACCGCCGGCTGGCCCGCCGCCGTGGTCCTCGGCCTGCGGTACCTGCGTGAGTTCGCCGGCCCCGACTTGGCCCTGGGAGACGTCGCAGCCAACAACCGGCTGCTGTCCGAGTACTTGTTGCACGAAGTTCTGGACGCCCTCTCCCCGGAGGAGAGGCATGTGCTGGCCAGCACCAGCGTGTGCCGTGTACTGGTGGCCTCCCAAGCCAATGCCCTTGCCGGCCAGCGAAATGCCGGAAGCGTCCTCTCCAGGTTGGCCGATGACCTTGACCTGGTGGAATCGGGCGGCAGTGGACGGAAGGTCTTCGTTGTCCGCCCTTTGATCCGCGCCTACTACCGGGCCGAGCTTGCCCGCAAAGAGCCGGACGAGCTGACTCGCTTGAACCGCATAGCCGCTCAGTGGCATGACCTTGCCGTCGAACCGGATGCCGCTCTCCGGCATGCCATTGACGCGGCTGACAACCAACTGATCCGCAGGATCCTCGAACTTCACGGCCCGGCGCTGCTGGGTGGAGGTGGTGCCACCAGGGTCCGACGGGCCATCACAGCCCTGCCCGATTCCGTCCTGGCGGCAAGCCCCAAGCTCTGCCTGGTTGCGGCATTGGCCCACGTGGAAAGCCGGCAGCCCACCACGGCCACACGCTACCTGGCTGCGGCACACCGGAATTGGGTGGAGGACTCGCCGCGTGACCTGTGCGAACTACGAACCCTGGCCGAAGCGCGACTCTCCTGGTTCAGCGGCGGCTGGGAGGACCACGACCCAAAGGCCGCGATCGACGACGCCGCCCTCCCTCTCTCCGGACAAAGTGACATCCGTATCGAGGCAAGGATGGTCTCCGTCACCGCCGCGCTGGTCCAAGGCGAATACAGAACCGCAGAGAACGAGGCCTTCGCCGCCCTGATCGAAGCCTCCGAGGCAGGCAACGTGTACCTCGCCGGAAAGGTCTACCTCAAGCTGGCCGCCGCGTCCTCGATGCAAGGCCAGCTACGCCGCGCCGGTGACTTCCTCCGGCAGGCAGAAGAGAAGCTGCCGGCCCATGTTTGGACAGCCGGGGCTGGCAGGTCCATGGGCGCTTTGATGCACGCATCGGCCGCACTCCTCCGCGCCGAACCAGCCGCGGCCTTGCAGTTCGCCGCGGTGGGAACCTCCCAGCTCGGCCAATTGGGGTCCGCCACCAAGGGCGTCGGCGCTGCACTGCGCGCCGGCCTTGAGCTGGTCGCGGCCTGCGCGCACATGGATCTGGGGGACAGGCGTCACGCATTGGATGGCATGCGGCAGGCCAGGTTGCGCATAGGCCATGATCATCTCTTCGCCCAGCCCATGGCAGCGTGGATGGCGGTGATCGAACATTCGGCGGCCTTGGCCTTGGGGCATGCCGAGCGTGCCCGCGAGGTTCTGGAGTGGGCAGAGGAGCGGTTGGCCGGCACCGGTGAGCTCTGCCTCCTGCGCGCCCAAGGACCAGCGGGAATCAGTCGCTTCGAGGCCGCCACGGACCGCCTCCGTCCGCTGCGCAGCGGCGCGGCGACTCCCCTGCTGGAATGGACCTGGCTGCACGTGGGCATCCTGGAATGCTCCATGGCCATCCGCACCGGACGGCGGAACTTGGCGGGCAAGCTCCTGGAGGAAGCACTACATAAAGCCGAGGAACTGGATGTCCTCCGGCCGCTCGCAGTCGCCCCCCAGGAAGTCATCGACCTCCTGGTGGAACGTGCCGGCGCCCACGGGCCGGAGGAGGAATCGCTGGCCCAGCGCCTGCTCGCCTTGCGGCCGCCCGACGACGTCCGGGGAGCGCCGTCGTTGACTCCCCGGGAGCGTGAGGTTCTCACCCTGCTGCCCTCGCACCTCTCCCAGGAACAGATGGCCGCGGAACTTCATTTGTCCGTAAATACGGTGAAGACGCACATCCGCCTCATCTATTCGAAGCTCGGAGCCGGCTCCCGGCATGACGCGGTGGCGGCTGCATACAAGTTCGGGCACCTGCCCTAGCCGTGACCTCGGAAGACGCCCATCACTCACCCGAATGGGGTGACCCTGCAGCCTTGACCCGGATCTAGTCTGAGAGCATGCGAACCGAGGCATTCCTGGTCACTGTTCCCGCCGCCGTCGTGCTGGCCGCCCTCACTGGTTGCGCCGGTCCGGCCCCCGGTCCCACCGTTACGGTGACGGCGACCGTCACCGTAACGCCTAGTCCGGTACCGGAGGTGCTGAGCGGCTTCCTGTGCGCAGCGGACGAGAACAACGTGTGGCGGGGCAAGGCCAGGTTGACCAATCCCGGTACCGCAACCAATAACTACGTGGTCCGGTTCTCCATAGTCCGCGGCCCCAACGGCGATCATGTCGGGTTCGCTGAGGACAGGTTCACGCTGGCCCCCGGAGCGTCCACGGACGTCACCTTCCCGGATATCTACACAGGCGACCCCGCCGACCTCCGATGCATTCCCAGGGTGGCAGCCACCCCGTCCGGATAGCGGCCACCCCATGACAGATGTCTCCATCACCCTGCTGGTCCTCGTGCTGGTGGTCGCCGCGTTCGTTTGGAACCGCTTGCCCGTAGAGGTGGTGGCTTTCGGGGCCGCCTTGGCCCTGTACGGTACGGGCATCGTGGGGCTGAACGAGACATTTGCCGGCTTCGGCAGCGGAACCGTGGTGTTGATCGCCGCACTGTTCGTGGTGGCCGAGGCCATTGATGCGGCGGGAGTCACTACGTGGCTGGGGAGCCTGCTCATCAGGTTCTCGGGGACGAGCCGCACGCGCCTGATGGTGTTGATGATGGTCCTGACGGCATTGCTGACAGCACTAATCAGCGTCAACGGCGCCGTTGCCGCTTTGTTGCCCATGGTGGTGGTGCTGGCCGTCCGGCTGGGACGCCGGCCTTCGGAGCTCCTCATGCCCATGGCGTTCGCAGCCCACGCAGGCTCCCTGCTGATCCTCACGGGCTCACCGGTGAACATCCTCATCCTTAATGCTGCGCTGGACACCACCGGCAAAGGGATCGGCTTCTTCGAGTTCGGGCTGGTCGGCCTGCCCTTGCTTCTGGGCACTATCGGGCTGACGTTGTGGCTGGGGCCGTCGTTGTTGCCCACCCGGACACCGGAGGCCCTCCCGAAAGACCTTGGTGCCCACGGCGAGACCCTCATGACCCACTACCTCGGAGAGGACGGCCTGAGCCGGCTCAGCATTCCTGCCGGTTCCGCCCTGGTGGGCCAGCCGGTCGCCTGCCTCCAGGACGAAGACGACGGCGCCCATCTCCACCTCATCAGCGTGCAGCGGCCCGATGGGAAGCCGTCCACCGCCACCGTTCTGGCCGCCGGAGACGACGTTGTGGTGCGCGGCGGGCAGACCGTCATCGACGCCTTCGCGGCCCGGCACGGCCTCAAACAGGACGACGACGCGACCTGCGGACTCATCAGCAGCAGCTACGGCGTGGCCGAGGTGGTGGTCGCACCCCGGTCCAACCTCGTGGGCACAGAGGCCTATCCCGGAATGGTCACCGAAAGCGGGACCTTGGTGGTGCTGGCGCATCAGCATCCGGGCGAACCCGAATCCGCCGGACGGGCACGCATCTCCGCCGGGGACAGGCTGCTCCTCCAGGGAACCTGGTCAGCCCTGGACCAGCACACCGTTGATCACAACGTCCTGCTGGTGGACTCGCCGGACACCATTCGCCGCCAGACTGTCCCGCTGGGCCCGGGTGCCGTACCCGCCCTGATTGTCATGGGCGCCATGGTGATCCTGTTGGCCACCAACGCCATCCCCGCCCCGGTTGCCGCGCTGTTGGCCGCGCTGGCCATGGTGGTGCTCAGGGTAGTCACCGTCCAGCAGGCGCACCGTTCCATGGCGTGGACCACCCTCATCCTGGTGGCCGGGATGATTCCACTGTCCACCGCAATAACGTCAACAGGCACCGCGGAGCTCCTTGCTGAAGGCATGGTCTCACTGGTGGGCGGCGCCGGCCCCTTGGCTTTGCTGGCCGGAATCTTCGTTGTCACCGCCGTCCTGGGGCAGCTGATCAGCAACACAGCCACAGCACTGATCATCATCCCGATTGCCCTCTCCGTGGCCCAGGAGTCGTCCATCAACCCCTACGCGGTCCTGATGTGCGTATCAGTGGCATCATCGGCTGCCCTGCTGACGCCCGTGGCGACTCCGGCCAACATGATGATCATGGAGCCGGCCGGCTACCGCTTTGGGGACTACTGGAAATTCGGCCTGGTCATCATGGCCCTCTATGCAGCAGTGGCGATCCTGCTGGTCCCCGTTTTCTGGCCTCTCCAGACGTAGCAACCACAAGATCGGAGCCCGGCACCAAGAAGTACGCGTACACCGTTCCATCAACCCCGTAGTGAGGTATTCCAGCGCCCGTTCCGTACGAGCAGGCCCAGCACAACCACAGGAGCAAGACATGGCCAGTGACCACACAACCAAAGCGACACCACCACCCGTCAAGGCGGCCTCATGGCTGCCATTGATCGTGGTGGTCCTCACCCAGATCCAGGCATCCTTCGCAGTCAACGCGCTGACCGTCTCCATGCAGGGCATCACCACCGATCTGGATACCGCAGCAACCTCCGTGGGCACGGCCATCACCGCCGGCACGTTTTCGATGGCCGCATTCATCCTGTTGGGCGCAAAGGTCGGTGCCCGGTTCGGAACGCGCAAGGTGTTCCAAATCGCCGTCGCAATCCATGCCGCCGCCATGGCGGGCGTGGCACTGAGCCTGAGCCCCGCGATGCTGTTCATCGCCCAGGCCTCCTCCGGCGCAGTCATCGCCCTCATCGCACCTGCCCTCACGGTCTTCATCGCCACCAACTACAAGGACCAGCAGCAGGCCAAGGCCATCGGGCTCCTGGCTGCAGCCATCCCGGCCGCCGGCGTGCTGGCCCTGCTGGTGGCAGGCTGGTTCGCCACCACCATCGGTTGGCGCTACTCGTTCGCCCTGATGGTGGTCCTCGGAGCCATCAACTTGCTGCTGAGTTTCAGGCTCAAGAAGGTCCCGGCGCAGCCCGCACTGAAGATCGACTGGACGGGCGCCATCATCGCCGCCGTGGGCATCATCCTGCTGAGCTTCGGCTTCAGCGGCTTGTCCTCCTGGGGCACCTGGTTCGCCACCGCCCAGGCCCCGTTCGACATCCTGGGCCTGTCACCGGCGCCCCTGCTGATCATTCTGGGCCTCATCACCGGGCAGATCTTCTTCATGTGGGTACGGAAACGCCAGGATGCCAAACTCCCGCGCATCTTCGACCTCAGAGTTCTGGCTACCAGCTCCGAACTCGCTGTTACTGCCTGCATGGCCACCATGCTTTTTGTTGGAACGGCCGCCAACTTCCTGATCCCCCTGTACATGCAGATCGTGCAAGGACGCTCCAGCATCGAGACGTCGTTCTCGATCATCCCTTACACGCTGTCCATCTTCCTTGCGAGCACTTTCGTGGCGTTCCTCTACGAGAAGTTCCCTCCACGGACCATCGCCCAAGGCGGTTTCGTGGTGGTGGCCGGCGCGCTGATCCTGCTCGCCTTCACTATTCAGAACGACTGGGGACAAGCCTTCGTGGTGCTGGGACTCATACTGCTGGGACTCGGCCAAGGCTCAATCGTTGCCTTGGTGTTCAACACCCTGCTCAGTGCGGCTCCCCGTGAACTGGCCGGCGACGTCGGCGCTTGGCGTGGCCTTGTCCACAACCTTTCGGGCAGCGTGGGTATCGCGGTGGCGAGCGCGTTCGCCGTCGGAATGCTGTCTTCCCTGATCGCCAGCGGCGCTGCCGCGCACCCTGAAGTCTCCCCGGAGCTCATATCCAAGGTGAACATCAACGACGCCGACTTCATGACCAACGCACAAGTTGAAGCAGTGTTGGGTGATCGGGTGGGAAGCCCGGCCGAACTGGCTGCGGCGATTGAGGTCAATTCCGAGGCACGCCTCCGTGCCCTGCAAATATCCCTTCTGGGGCTGTCCGGACTGGCTTTGTTGGCGATCGTGCCGGCAGGTCGCATGCCCGGTCGCATGAAGGGCGACCTGCCCGAACAACTCGAGCCCGACGATCCCGATGCCATCCCGGAGCCATCCACGGCAACGTCAGATGGAACCAGCGCAACAGCCCGAACCACTACAGAACAGGCGAAACGGTGAACCACGAACCATACAAACTGATCGCGGAAGGTTTCACGCCCGTCCCGTCGATCGGAAGCTCCGAAACCGGGCTGCACTTTGTGGAGAGTTTCGATGACCTTGACGCGGTAGGTGTCCTGGTCGCATCGGAAGGAGAGGTTCCGGCGTCCATCGGGCTGACCCGGGAGACACTTGAACGGGCCGGCTTTGACGGAAAACCCGGGTCCACGTTGCAGCTCGCGAATGCCTCCCGAGCCCTCATAATTGCGGTGGGCGGGGGCAAACCGGGTTCCTTGGACGTGCATGGTTGGCGCAAAGCCGCAGCTGCGTTGGTCCGGGCCACCCAGCGCCACTCGCGCATCGGGTTCGAACTCTCCGGCGTGGAGGGCGTGGATGCCGAACTCCTGGGGCAAGCGCTGGCGGAAGGGGTCTTGCTGGCCCGGTACAACTACAGCTCACTCAAGAGCAAAGCCAATGAGACCCCGCTGAGCGTGGTGCAGTTCGTGGCTCCCGGTATTGACGCTGATGCCGCTGCCCGCGGCGTGGCCATTGGCCGGGTCACGGTCCGGGCCGCCACCATTGCCCGGGATCTGTGCAATGCGCCGCCGAGCCATCTGACGGCGGCCGGACTGGGGGCGGCGGCCAAGGAACTCGGCGAAAAGTTCGGGTTTGGGGTTGAGGAGTTCGACAAGCAGCAGCTCATCGACCTCCGGTGCGGCGGCCTCCTTGGAGTGAACGCCGGCAGCGCCCAGGAGCCAAGAATGCTCAAGCTCACCTTCACGCCCGAAGGTACGCCAACAGGTCACCTGGGCATGGTGGGCAAGGGCATCATGTACGACTCCGGCGGCGTCAGCCTCAAGCCCAGCGATCCCATGCACCTGCTCATGAAAATGGACATGGGTGGAGCGGCGGCTGTCCTGGCAGTATTCACCGCCCTCCGCGACCTCGACTGCAAGGCTGCTGTCAGTGGCTTCCTCATGTGCACGGACAACATGCCGTCAGGCTCCGCGTACAAGTTGGGGGACGTCCTCACCACCCGCAGCGGCCTCACTATCGAGGTGAAAAACACCGACGCCGAGGGGCGGCTTGTCATGTGTGATGCCCTCACCCTGGCCATTGAGGACCAAGTGGACGGAATTGTGGACATCGCCACCCTTACCGGGAACGCGCTCGTGTCCCTGGGCCAGCTCACTGCTCCCGTGTTCGGGAACGACCAACGCCTGGTGGACCTGGTGCTGGAGTCGGGAGGGCGTGCTGACGAACAGTTATGGCAGCTCCCCTTGGAACGGGCCTACCGTCCGCAACTGGACTCCGACGTCGCCGACATCTCCAACCTGGGCGGCCCCTATGCCGGCGCAACCACGGCCGCCCTGTTCCTCGCCGAGTTCGTCGGCGATACCCCGTGGGCCCACATCGACATCGCGGGCACCATGCAATCCGATAAAGATGATGCGTGGCGAAGCAAGGGAGCCACGGGCTTCGGTGCCCGCCTCCTCATCGACCTCGCGCTGGGCTACTCAGCCGACTAGCCCGCTACGCACAACGAACGAAGGGAAGTCCACCGTGGGCTTGTTCAGAACCGCAGCCCGTGCCGCCGTCGTGGGTTCAGTGCTTGGCCGCACGCAACGCAGGCAACAGCAACGCTTTGCTGCCGAGGACGCCGCTGCGGCCGCGGCCGCAGGCAACCAAGGAGTGGTGCAGCAGGTCCCGCCTGCCCCAGTCCCGGCGCCGTCCGCCGTCGTCGATCCTACCGATCACATGCTCACCCAACTCAAGCAGCTTGGGGAGCTGAAGAGCGCCGGCATTCTCAGCGACAAAGAGTTCCAGGCCCAGAAGGCCAGGATCTTGGGGCGTTAGAAACGCAAAAGAGGCCCTGACGCAATAGCGTCAGGGCCTCTTGGCATTCACACAGTTATGCCTTTTTGCGCGTGAGCAGTCCCCAGATGATCAGGACGATCAGCGCACCGCCGATGGCGAGCAGCCAGGTGGAAAGCGACCAGAACTCGTTGATGCCAACGTTGAACAGTGCGCTGCCGATCCATCCACCCAGGATGGCGCCGACGATTCCGAGGATCAGCGTGGCGATCCAGCCGCCGCCCTGGTTGCCGGGCTTGATGGCCTTTGCGATGGCTCCCGCAATCAAGCCCAAAACGATCCAACCAATGATTCCCATTTTTCTTCTCTCTTTCGTAACGCGGTCCCAGTTCGGCACGAATGTTCCATACCGCTATGGACCTGTATGTTGTGCACGGCCCCGCGATCAACGCGGACGGCCACAAGGTCAGTAAGCCTCAGCGGAGCAGGGATTCGATCTCGACGGCGGGTACTCCGGACGCCTCGGCCAGCGCCCTCGGTTCAGCTCCAGCGGCAACTGCTTTGGTAAGCGCCAGCTCAAGGGTGTTCCGGGCAACGGCCAGTTCGCGCTGCAGGCTCTGGTGCCGGAGGGCCGCGATCCACACGCCGCTCACTGGATCAATGGCGTCAATGTCCATGCGAAAGCCGCAACCGCAGACCCATTCCGGCCAGATTGGATCTACCGAAACCCACTGCATGGCGTCGTGGGAAGGCCCTGCGGAGATGGCCATGCTCGACCCACAGTGCATGGGGCCGAGGGGGACCACCTGTTCGGGGGCGTCTTGCACGGCATATTCAGCCACTGGTGTGGAGCTTGGATCACGCAGCGCGACTGTCATCGTCTTCTCCCACATCTTTACTAGTTAGTAGCTTGGCTATCTAGTTATATGTGTACTGATCAATTATGTCCAGCCAGCGCTCACCCTGGCTGTTCGCTTAAGCGACCGGGCGCCCGGGCCGGAGACGACGCCAAACGGCCGGCGCTGCCACCACGGAAACGCCGACGGCGGCACCGATCACCGTTTCGACGATGCGGTCGCGCAGCAGCAGGGCCGGATCCACGGGTGCGGCCAGCAAGGTGGCAATCAACGCCAACGGGGTCACGAAAACCTGTGCCACAAGGTACTGCCGGGCGATGAACATTTCCGCGCCAAACTGGCAGGCCGCGATCACCAGGACCATGGCCCACGGCGCCGGGTTGAGCCACAGGATGCCGGCCAAAAGCACCAGGCCGATCACCGTTCCCGCGATTCTCTGGATGCCGCGGCTGACGCGGTGGCGGGTGGAATGGCCCACCAGCGGAACCACGGCGGCCACCATGGCCCAGTACGTGTGTCCGAACCCGAGCCTCTCCCCCACCAACGTGGCGATGGTTCCCGCGAGGCCCGCCGCCACCAGGTAGCCGCCGCCTTCCAGCCAGATCGCCCGGCGTTCAAGCGTCGTGTGCCGGATGCGAGGCGGCCGCTTCCACGGCGTCCTGTGGCTCTTCACCACACGGGCGGACATGCCGATCAGCAGGCAGAATCCCGTGGTCAGGACGGCCACCAGCATCGCCTCCCAGAGCGGCGGCTGGGCAGCAATGGAAGCAATCGCTGCGAACGCGAAAATGTGGAAGAGGGATCCGCCGGGCCGTAGCCGCCACGCCGCGACCACCACCGAACACCCGCCGGCAACCAGGGTAGTTGCGGCGGTCAGGAGCCACGAATACGCAGCCCCGTCGATCCCCCACGCTTGCGCTCCGCGTGCCATCAGCGTCGCGAGCAGGATAACCACCAGCATGAAACCACCGGCGCGCAGCTGGCTGCGGAACCGGACGCTGTGCGGTTCGTTGCGGCCGTAGATTCCGGTGAACGCACCGAACGACGCAAAAACGGCCAAGTCCAGCCGACCGATCAGCGTCAGCGTAATCAGCGGCACGAAAACCCCTACAGCGCAGCGAAGAGCCGGATGGTGGTCCTTGTTTCCAGGGCCCATCGAGAACATTTCCGCTACAGCCTTCAAGGAGCGGCTCGCCTTTCGTCGCAGGATCAAAACGTACGACGGCGGCGCTGGCGTCCGCTTCGAAGTTTACGCGCCGCCTGCTGGCCTGCTTGGGGATTGGGTGCAGATAGTGCCCATCATCACGCGACGGACGGGACTGCTTCCGCCAGGACGCTCATGGATCCATAGAGTCCTACGAGCCGCTGGTACTCGTCCGCGTCCATGAAGTCGATGCGCCCGGCAGTGAAGTCCTTGGCGGCCTCCAGGATGAAGCGCACCGTGGACTCCACACTGTGCAGGCTGGTGGCCCCCGTGGCCGAACCCGCAACGGCCGAGACCGTGGTGATGGCTACCCCTACTACGGGCACGGTGGTGGCAACTGCCGGTTGAACCAGCGAATTCACGTGGTAGATGCCGTTTCCGTAGGGAGTGATGTCCTGCATGGTGATGGGCATGACCACCGGGAGCATTCCGCTGGTTCTTTCTACGATGTCCAGAAGGTCCTCGGACACACGCAGGATCCAGCCGTCCTTGATGGTCGGAGTGATCGCGAAACCGTTGTGGTTGCAGATCCTGTTGCCCTTGGTGGTGTCCACCGAGAGGACGGCGTCCATCTCCGGCAGGACTTCGTGGTGGTTTGCCACGGACATCGCTACGGAGGAACCCATGAAGGGAACCGGTTCGTGCGGCGCGGTGGGCGCATCCGGGTCAATCTGAGTAGTGATGAGGACGTCGCCCCTCAGTCTGTCGCCGCGGTTCGCCATGTCTGTCAGCTTGGCCGCCGCGGCCACGGCAGCGAGGGCCCCATCGCCGTCGGAGACGAACCCCGTCTGGGCGGGGCGTGCCCCTAAACCGCCAAGGCGCCCGACAATTCCCAACGTTCTGGCCGTTCCTCCCACGGTCTTTCCGTGCGTGCCCGGGATCAGCACCTTGATAAAGTCCGTTTCGCCGTCGTCCCCCGTCACCGGAGTGACGGTGATATCCGCCGTGCCGTATTTGGCCAGCAGCGCTGCGACGGCGGCGCCGCTGGCTTCCGGGGTATCGAGGGCGTCGTATGCGGCAATGACGTGGCTCCAGGACATGTCAGTTCCTTACTTTCTTCAGAAGTTGGTCCAGCAGTTCCGCGCCGTCCTGGCGGATTCCGTCGTGCTGGTACTTATCGTTGGAAATCGCTGAGAAATTGCCGATCCCGGCCGCCGTTCGGACCGATCCCTGGTACGGGACGAACATGTCCTCGGTGTACATGACGGCCGCCGTCGGAACGAGGTTGGCGGCCAACACCTCAGCGTCGTACAAGCCGGGCCAGTCCGTGCGCTGCGCCAGGTGATGGGCCACCTCTTTCAACGGCCGCAACGCCGGATCCTGCTCGAACTGCCACGGGAAAATCATCTCTCCCGTCAGGAGCGCCGGGCCCTCGGCGCTGACCGCAGCATCAACAAAGTCAGGGAACTCCTCCCTGACCGCCTGCGCAGCCCATCCGGTACTGGCCTGGTCCGCGTAGATAGCTTCATGAAGAACCGCATACAGCGGCCTCTTCGCGAACGAAAGGACAGCACCGGCGTCGGCCAGGAAAGCAGCCGACAGCCCCCGCTGCCCCTCCTGCGTGAAGGTGCCCTCGAGGAGGTAGTGCAACTGGTCAAAACCGGCCTTGGTGCCCAACAGAATCCCCAGGCTCAAGAACCTTTCCGGTGTCAGCTGCTCACCGGTGGGAAGGAACTCATCGTGGCCCAGCAGGTGGTTCCTGATGGCCAGGACCCGTTCACGGTCCGCAGGATACGTAGCGAAGAACTCCTCGGTCCTCAGGGCCGTCCGGCCATAGTTGGCCCGGTAGACATCCCGGATGTCCGCGTTGATATCCGGAATGCCGCCGGTGATCATCACCGCTTCGAGCCCGCCCGGCGCCAGCGAAAGATACGTCAGCGCGCAAAACCCGCCAAAGCTCTGGCCCAACACGGTCCACTTCCTGCCGCCAGTGAGCCGGCCCCTGATGAGTTCCGCGTCCCTGACGATTGAATCGGCACGGAAAAGCGTCAAATAATCCGACTGCTCTTCAACGCTTCCAGGCGGAAGGGTGTGTTGCGTGATTGCCGACGAACGCCCCGTTCCGCGCTGGTCCAGCAAGACCACCCGGAACTCTTCCAACGCCCGCTTCAGCCACCCGCCCGGAATACCTGGACGATCGGCCGCGTTGCCCGGACCGCCTTGCAACCACAACAAATACGGACGGTCTTCGTGCTCAGCGGCCGCTTCCACCACTTCGCGCGCGAACACTTCAATGGTCCGGCCGGGAACCCCCGGGGAAGAGTCCCCATGCTTCAACGGAAGAGCGAACGAATGCTCCAGGAACACCAAACCATCTCGCTCCACCCGGCTGGTTCCAGTCAAAACAGCCGCCATCCCGCTCAGTACCCCTCGATGTTCATCTGGCGGCAAATCTCCACGACCTTGGGGTGCACGTAGCGGCCGTTTTCCTCGATCGCCTCTCCGTCGGCATAGATGGACGGTGCGATCAGGCTGGCGTCCGTGTGCGCTGCCGCAACCCAGTGCTCTCCGCCGATCCAGGACCCCTTGGTGCCAAAGCCGAACTCCACGCAGCCGAAGACACGCTCGTCCTCCACGATGCGTCCGGTGACTTTCCGGACGCCTGGGTTGAATCCGAGCGACCAATGAGCCACCCGGTACATGTTGGGATCGTTCAGCGATGCCATCCAGTCGGCGTATGTTTTCGCATCCGCTCCGTCGCCGCTGATGTCCACAACCACGCCGTTCTTGATTTCGAACCTGACCGGAGACCTGAGGATGCCGATTTCATTAGGCGGCCACGCACCGCCGTCGAAAACTATGACGCCGTTCTGGGTGTCTTCCAAAGGGTTGAAGGAGATCTGTCCCGAGAGCATGACGGATTGGCCCGGCTGGGTGGCCGGCAGTCCGCGGAGGTTGATGGGGCGGTCCCCGCGCCGTCCGCTGATGTCGGTCCCTCCGGCGGACGTGATGCGAATATCCTGCGCTTGCTCCAGGAGACCCACCAGTACGTGACCGAGTTCCGTGACGCCCTGGTAGTCCACGCGGGCCACGGTGTCCACCAGCATCTGGACGTCCATGCCAGTGAGATTGATATAGCGGGCGCCGTTGGCCAGTGCCGTTCGGAAGGCGTCCGAATGCATGATGTAGCCCAGCTGGTATTCAATCCACACGTCTGCCGCAGCCACAGCGGCAGCGACCGGCGGTGACGGTTCCAAGGCCGACATGGTGCGGGTTTCGTAGCGCACAATCGTGGGATAGGCACCCACTGCATAGGCGGCAGCCGCGGTCAGCTCTACTACCCGCTGATCCGATGAGGTGTCGGCTGTGATGACGACGCTTTCGCCCTTGCGAACAAGCATGACTTCTTCGATCAGCTTCCGGGCCCCGAGCGAGGCTTCGAAAGACAAGTACTCGCTGCGGGCTTCAATCCTGCTGATTACTTCCATGGTTCATTCCTTTGAGTCGTGATGTTGAGAGTTGGTGCGGGGTTGGAACGGGGCGAGGGCCTTAGCCCTTGAAGATCCGGCCAACGGAGTAGATGGAATCTCCGGCGATGAGGCCCGCGCCGATGAGCGAGACTTCGGATTCACCGTCGTTGGGCCGGTACTTGGTCCACAGGAAACGGAAGGCCAGGGCCGCGAGAACCAACCAGCCTGCGTTGGGCGTTCCGATCAGGAGACCGGTGGCCAGCAGCACGCCCATCTGGCGCTTGGCGCCACCCAGCAGCTGGATGACGGCACCCGGGATGGCCCAGATGACGAGGTTGCGGATGACGTCCGGGTTGGCGAGTCCGGTCTTGATGGTGTCTGCGTACACCACCGCTGCCGGTGGGAGGTTTCCTGCGGTGAAGTAGCTGTTCCACAGCAAGGCCACCAGGCCGATGGCAACCGTGAAGCCGATCATGGCGGAGAGGAGTTGCTGGCGGCGACCCTCGATTTCGTAAACCGTGTAGGGCCTGCGGTCACGGCGGAGGATCCACCCTGCCTTCAGGTCGTAGCCCATGTCCGCGAAGGCCGGGCCTGTGGCTGCGCAGTAGCCAACCAGCAATGCCAGCGGCACTGCCGGCATGTTCATCAGGAGGCCTGCGATCAGGAAGATGAGCGTCACGGCGAAGGCTGGAAACCACCCCGCATGCATGGCGGCGAGGCCAACAATAATCTCGTGGACGATCGCAGCAACGGCGGCAAAGAGGACCCATCCGATGACTGCCGGCCACGACATTTCCGTCCACAGTCCGCCGAGGACTGCCAGGACAAGCGCACCAATGACGTACAACACGTAGCCCGAGGCGAAGGTCCTGCGGAGGCGTGACGCCGTAACGGTGGGCACCAGCGAAGGGTCGGCAGGTGCCGCTGCGCGAGCCTCGGCGTGGAGCCGCTCCTTCTCCCTGTCCTTCTTGGACTTCTTGTCCAACAGGATCCGGACTGCCTGGATCAGGGCCACGATACCGGCGCCGATCATCACTCCGTGCGGAACGTAGATGGACGAAAGCGTGAAGCCCAGTATGGCCGGAGCGTACTGGCTGAGCAGCAAGCCGATGCCAAACATGCCCAGCGCCCAAACGTTGCCGATCAGGGCAACGCCGGCTGCGGACATGGGCAGGCCAAAGAATGAAGCACCAATACCCACCACTCCACCGGCGGCCAGGAGCAGCGCCCGCTTCCCGCCCTTGTCCCCCGCAATGATGGTTTCGGCGGCAGCCACACCCGGAGGCCAGGCCGCGTCAGCCGGCAGGAACTTGGAGCCGAAACTCCTGTACAGGATCCAGGCATCGATCAGCAGGCCCATGGACGCGCCGATCAGCATGGGGCCCACCAAGTCGGCCCGCCCGAAAGCGAAGGGAACTGCGATGGGTGTCAGCAGGGAGTTGCCGGCGGCGAAGGTCGCCCCCGAGATTGCGCTTTGCGCGAGGTTCTGGCGGTTGATGTCGCGCATCTTGCTGAGGCCGAAGAACGAAATGCGGCCAATAATCATCGCGATGAGGGCGCCGATGACCGAGGTGTTCGCTGAGATTCCAAGGGTGGTGATGAGGTGGAGACCTATCACCGCACCCAGGACGCTCAAGATGACTGTGACTACGAGGGTTGTGGGCTCGAAGGCCCGGGGATGCCGTTCTTGGGTGTCTTCTTTGACGTTGAGTGGCTGTGACATTTCCTGCTGATTTCTACGATGGGAAGGTGGAGGGGTGCGCCAAGGCGCGCGAAATCACGGTGCCGGTCGCCTCATCTTTGAGGTGACGTGCTGCGCAAACTGCCGCAGATGGAACGGTTACTGGTGCTGCTTACGTGGCAAGCAGTGAAGTTCCCGAGGAGAGCTGTTCTGCCAGCATGTTCGTTGCGGCCATAAGCTCGGTGGCCAACTGGGTTTCCCTGCCGGCCAACAGCGCCGGGACTCCGACGACGCCTACGGATCCGATGACGTCGGAATCGAGCCGTACGGGGACGGCCACTGACATGACCTTCTCGTCGTACTCGCCAACGGAGACCGCGAAGCCATGCTCCCGGACAGCGGCATGCCGCCTCAGGATGTCCTCGCGGGTGTGGGGTCCACTCTCCGTTGACTGGTTGAACCCGCCGTTGAGAAGCGATGTGATTTCTTTTTCGCTTCGATGCGCGAAGATAGCGTGCCCGCAGGCGCCCCCGTACCAAGGGAACCTGCGGTTCAATGTCAGGGCGAAGCGGATCGCGCCGGGCCCGTCAGCGGCCGCACGCATCACGTACTCCGCATCCGCCGCGAGGTTAAAGACGACGGTTTCGCCCATCTCCATCGCGAGCCGTTCCAGAACGGGTTGCACCAATTGCGGCACCCCGCCGGACTCGCCGGCAATGATGCCGAGCCGAACGAGTGCCGGGCCAAGGCGGTACTTGCGGCTCACGGGGTTGGGAACCAGGAAGCCTTCTGCGCTGAGGGTTGCCAGTGCCCGGTGAACCTGGGACTTGTGAACGCCAAGCCTGTCGGCAAGTTCGGTCACACCCCACTCGGGCCGATCCGCCGAGAAACACTTCAAGACCTCAAGGGTGCGCTGCACTGTCGAGAGGGTTCGGGGATCAGCCATCAGATTTTGCCTCGTTGCTAATATTGGAACTCAGTTGTTTTTTGTGGAACACTTAAAGAGTCGCCCATGTATGCCGTGATGTCAATCACGGATTTGGCGACCCCTTTTAACAAAGCGAACGACCTAACAAAGCGAACGACGCCGGTGGGCCACCATTGAAGGTGACCAACCGGCGTCGTTGTTCCCTGGGTCCCGTACTGCTTGGGTCCCGTACTGTCAGAAGCTCGAAGCGGTGGGGCTGGTGACTTGCCCCGTTGAAAGGGAGTTGCCCGCGATGTCAGTCAACCCGGACTGCGGTGCGAACTTCGCGGCGGCCGGGGACTGGGCTGACGAGTTCGGGGTTCCGGACATGGTGCCCAAGGTGATGGTGAGCGTCTTGGCCGTGGGATTCCATTGCAGGACCGAGGCACTGCTGCCCGTTCCCTTGAACGTCAACGAACCCGAGTTTTCGTAGTTGCCCACCAGGGACACCGTGCCGAGCCTGAAGGTGGAGCAACCGCTGGAGGTGACACCCACGGTCAGGCTGTCAGAGGAGTTCACGGTGACAGTCACTTGGTTGTTGCCATTGATTGTCTGCGTGGCCGTGTCGGACGTCCACGCGCTGCAGATGGTGCTCGCGTCCAGGGCTTCGGAGAAGGTCAGCGTCACCACGTCCCCGCGTTCAATCCGGCCAAGGTTTCCGCCGGCGTTACTGAGCTGGACGTTGGCGACCGTGGGGGCAGTGGCATCCTTGCTGGATGTGTCTGTCCCTGGCAGGCCGGTGTTTCCCGCGGCATCCGTGGCGCGTGCCGAATAGGTGATGGGCCCGTCGTTGAGGGTGCTCAGGTTCAACCCCGAGGTACTCCAGGCTCCCGAGCCATTGGCGGTACGCGTCTGGGTGACAGTGTGTGCGGCTCCGGCGTCCGTCACGGTGAGGACAACGGTCGAGTTCGCTTCGGCGGTTCCGGTGACGGGAACATTGGCCGCCGTTGAAACCGTGACAGATGCGGGTGCGTTCACAGTGGGAGCTCCTGGGGCCGTGGCGTCCACTACGGTGGCTGTGCTTCGCAGGCTTTCAGTACCTTGCCACAGGGAAATGGCCGGCGTCATCGTGTAGTACCAGGTACCCGTGGGGGCGCTGTCCGTGCAGCTCAGCGCGGCGATGGTTCCGGCGCAGGTGCCGGCCGCAGCGACCTTTGTCCCGCCGGTGGCCGAAGCGTAACGAGCAATGGTGTAGCCGGTCGCGGGCTTGCTTGCCGCCGTCGTGCTTGCAGTCCAGGTGACCGTCACGCTGCCGGCCTGGCCAACTGCGGCCACCGGCTTGGCGCCTTGGTTAACGGTGTCCGCCTTGGCGCCACCGAGGTTGCTGCTGACAGTGCTCCAGAAAGCGCTGGCCGCCGGTCCGCCCCAGGAAACAAGGAGAATGCCCACAACAATCACCACCAAACGGTTCCAAGCGCCCATAGTCACCCGGGGCGAATCAGTGGACTGGCGCAGCCGGCTCATTTCCGCACCTCCAGAGTCACCGGAACGCGGAATTGGGCTCCCTGGCAGGCGGACAGCGATGCCGTGCTCATGCTCGCTGCGCCGGGAAAGGTGAAGAGGACGGACGAGTTCGGCTGGATGGTCACCGGCTGAGGGAGAAGTGGCGTGAAGGTCACGCCGGTAGTGGTGCAGCCCGCGTGGCCAGCATCAGCGGTCACGGCGCCGTTGGCTGCCACGCCGATGACCGTGACAACGTAGGGGTTGGGGTTGGAGGCACGGAGGACGACGTCGGCCGTTCCGCCGGGGATGAGGCTGTTTTGCGGGGTGTCACCTGCGATCAGCGCATCAACGGTGACAGTCTGCATGGTGCCGTTGGCCGCCGCTCCGCTGCCGATGCCCGTGCTGGCCCAGTACGCGTAGGCGGACCCTGCACCGCCCAGGATGCACAAAGCTGCGGTGGCGGCTGCCGTTCGCGCCAGCCGTCCGCTGCGCGGTATCCGGGCTGTGGTCTTCATGTCAGTTCGCCTGCCCCGTCCCGGAGAACGTGAGTTCGATGGTGGCGCCCTTGCAACCGTCCTGGAGTTGCAGGGTGTCCAGCATGGTGACACGGGGCCAGCCCGTCTGGGGCACGCCCAAGGTGGAGAGCGAACTGGCCCCTGGCGGGACCGTAATCGGGTAGTTTCCCGAGTGTTGCGAGATGCTGTAGTCGGCACCGCTGCAGGGAAGCCCGGCCGCTACGGCCGCAGCCGTTCGAACCACTTGGGCGATCGAGACCGACAGATTCGTCACCGCGAGGCTCTTACCCTCCGGGTTGGAGATCTGGAGGTCCAGCGGCTGGGAAACCCCGGGCGACAATGGGCCGGTCAACGATCCCGAAATGGCGAAGGACCGCTTGACCTCCTGGACGTGCAGCTGCCCCTTTTCCGCGGAGGACTGGACGCTCCCGCTGCTTCCCGTCACCGAGAAATCGGACTTGCCCGCCGGGGTGGTGGGCGACGTCGAGATGGTCAGCGTCACCTTGGCCGAACTGCCGGACGACAGGACAACCGACGACGGCGACCACGCGGCGGTGGTTCCTGCGGGAAGTCCCGAAATGGAGAACGTTACCGGTCCGGCGAAGCCTCCCAAGGAGGATGCCGTCAAGGAAAAAGCTGCGGATTGGCCTTGGTCCGTGCTGCGGCTGGAGGGTGACAACTTCACGGAAATTCCGCCGGAAACCTTGGCCTGCGCAGTTCCTTGACCGTTCCCCTGCCCGCCGCTGGCCCCGAGGGAAGCCACCACAGCCAAGACAATCAAAGCCCCCAGGACAACTGCACGGAAAGTGACTCCAGGCCGACGGAAAAGCCTTGTCGAGGGCACTGGGTGCTGGGGCATGGAGTCTCCTTTCGGACTGAAGCGTTGGGAACCGGACCGGACGGACCAACCGGGGACCGTCCTCCTGTGAGGCGGTCCCCGGCTCGCGGACCCTTATTAGTCGCTGGTGAGACTGACGGTCACGGTGGCGCTCTTGCACGCGTTCTGGTTGACAGTGGCGTTGTCATTGAACTTCAGGGTTCCGCTACCCACGGAGGTTCCGGTGGTGTTGGCGGCCACCAGGGAATTGCTGGTGACGGCGGTGACCTCGAACCACGCCGGCAGGCAGCCTGCGTCGCTGGTGGTGACGGTGGGGTGGAGGGCGCCCACCACGGTGCTCGTGGTGCTCGCGTTGTCTGCCGAGTAAGCAACGGCCACGGTGTTTCCTGGTGCGAGGCCGGCCGCGAACGTGGCGTGGAGCGTCACGGTTCCACCGCCCGTGGAGTTGGCCGCAGAGCCGCTGCCCGAACCCGTAGTTGTCCAGTAGGCGTAGGCAGCCCCGCCGCCGACGGCTACCAAGGCCACGCCTGCAACAGCAGCTGTGATCCGGCTCTTCTTGGAAAGTTTTCGCATGGTATGACTCCTTGGTTGGTGTACTGACCGGGGAGCCGCAGCAACCCCAAGCATCCCGCTGCAACCAGCGGATGAAGCGATGACCCCAATAGTTCAGTCAGTGTGAGTCCCGTGGCTACTCTCGGATGTACGCCTTTTTTCCTCCCGGCCGGGGACGCGAAAGTACGCGATTGGCCACGGCGAGTACTCAGTCCGTCTCCTTTCACCACTTGCTCCGCGCGCTCCCATGCGCGAGGGATCCGGGGTTGTTCGGCCTAGGCGGCAGTGCTCTGGAGACATGGGTTGCCCGCACTTGGCGAGTACTCAGTTTTGCCCGCTGGGGCCGCTGGGCTTGGCCGCCAACTCTGGCCGGAATCCTTGTTATTCCTGGCGTCCGTGCGCGAACATTGTGCTGATCTTGAGCCAAAAATGCGTTTGCGAAAACGCTTGACAGACTGCCGCCGTGCGCGGACCATGACGATCATGCGCGCAGCGACGAATGTCCCGCTCACGACACCGGAACCATGAGTCCCGGGGCGCCGCCAGGGGTACGGACAGGATCCGGCCTTGTCTTGGCCGTGCTGGCATCCGGCCAGTTCCTGATGACGCTCGACAGCTCAGTGATGAACGTTTCGATGGCCACCGTTGCCGCTGACCTGGGAACCACCATTACTGGTATCCAAACAGCCATCACGCTGTACACGCTGGTCATGGCGTCCCTGATGATCACTGGCGGCAAGATCGGCACCATCATGGGCCGCCGTCGTGCTTTCGGCCTGGGCCTCGTCATCTATGCCGCCGGTTCCCTCATCACTGCCCTGGCCCCCAACCTCGCGGTCCTGCTCATCGGCTGGTCTTTGCTGGAGGGTATTGGCGCAGCCTTGATCATGCCCGCGATCGTCTCCCTGGTTGCTGCCAACTTTGAGCCCGATCGCCGCGCCGGTGCCTACGGTCTAGTAGCTGCCGCTGGAGCGATGGCAGTGGCCGCCGGTCCGCTGATCGGCGGTGCCGTGACCACGTTCGCGTCGTGGCGGTATGTCTTCATCGGCGAAATCGTCATTGTCCTTGCCATCCTGCTGGTCCTGCGCAGGGTTGAGGACGTTCCACCGGCCAAGGCCCAGCTGGACCTGCTGGGCTCCGCGTTGTCCATCGTGGGGCTCGGCATGATTGTGTTCGGTGTTCTGCGTTCGGGCGAGTGGGGCTGGGTGCAGCCCAAAGCCGGCGCCCCCACGCTCCTGGATCTTTCCGCCGTTTTCTGGCTGTTGGTGGTGGGGATGCTTGTCCTCTACGCCTTCCTTCGCCGGACCTCGCAACTTGCCGCCACGGGCGGCGAGCCGTTGACTGATCCTGCCCTGTTCAAGAACCGGCGCCTCGCCGGCGGACTCAGTGTCTTCTTCGCCCAATTCCTGGTCCAAGCCGGCGTGTTCTTCACTATCCCGCTCTTCCTGTCCGTGGTCCTGGAATTGAGCGCACTGGAGACGGGCATCAGGGTCTTCCCGCTGTCCGTGGCGCTGATTCTGGCCGCCGCCGGAATCCCGAAGGTCTGGCCACGAGCCAACCCCCGCCGGGTGGTCCGGCTGGGTTTGGCGCTCATGATCGCCGGCATCCTCATCCTGGTAGGAGGAATGGACCCCGGCGCCAACGCAGCCATCGTCGCCGTCCCCATGCTCTTGATGGGCTTCGGCCTGGGCGCTTTGTCCTCGCAACTGGGCGCCATCACAGTTTCCGCTGTGCCCGATTCCCAAAGCGCCGAAGTCGGCGGCCTGCAAAACACTGCCACCAACCTGGGGGCTTCGCTGGGGACAGCACTGATCGGTTCGGCCCTGATCGCCACATTGGGGACTTCGTTCCTTGCCGGCATCCAGGACAACCCCGCCGTTCCGGACTCGGTGCGGGAGCAGGCCCAGGTACAGCTGGCCAGCGGGATCTCCTTCATTTCCGACACACAGCTCCGGGGCGCGCTGGATGAAGCCGGGATGGACCAAGGAACAGCCGAGGCCATCATCGCAGTCAACGCCACCTCACGATTGGACGCCCTCCGGACTGCCCTCGCCCTGACCGCGCTGCTCTCCATCGCGGCACTGTTCATCACGGGACGGATCCCCGACCGGGCAGTTGGAGTCCCTGACGAAGCTCCCGAGGCCGTAGAGCCCGAGGCCCCGCCGCGGCCGAACGGTTCCGGAGGCCCCTGACCGGCCGGGCGGCGGAACCAGCACGCGAAAGGCGACCGGACCGCCGTCGTTCTCCTGTTTTTGCCGCCATTACGGACGGCATCCGGTCATTCTGTACAGCGTGATGGTGGTGCGGTGTGCAGGGCTTAGCCGTGGGCGGCCAGGATGGTGGAGGCTTCCTGGCGGGTGGTGCCGGAGGACTCGATGTGGGCCAGTTCGGCGGGGATTTCCCAGCCTTTCTTGCGCATGGCGGTGGCCCAGAGACGGCCGGCCCGGTACGAGGAGCGCACCAACGGCCCGGACATGACCCCGAGGAAGCCGATTTCCTCGGCCTCTTGCTGGTGGTCCACGAATTCCTGGGGCTTGACCCACCGGTCCACGGGCAGGTGCCGTTCGGAGGGGCGCAGGTACTGGGTGATGGTGATCAGGTCACAGCCGGCCGCGTGCAGGTCCCGGAGGGCTTCGGAGATTTCCTCGCGGGTTTCGCCCATGCCCAGGATCAGGTTGGACTTGGTGACCATGCCCAGATCACGGCCCTGGGTGATGACGTCCAGGGAACGTTCGTACCGGAACGCCGGGCGGATGCGTTTGAAGATCCTGGGCACGGTCTCGACGTTGTGCGCGAAGACCTCGGGCTTGGAATCGCAGATCGCGGCGATGTGCTCGGGTTTGCCGGAGAAGTCCGGGATCAGCAGCTCCACCCCGGTGCCGGGGTTCAGTTCGTGGATCTTCCGGACCGTTTCGGCGTACAGCCAGACGCCCTCGTCTTCGAGGTCATCGCGGGCCACTCCGGTCACGGTGGCGTAGCGCAGCTGCATGGCCTGGACGGAGCGGGCCACCTTGGTGGGTTCGAACCTGTCCACCGGGGAGGGTTTGCCGGTATCGATCTGGCAGAAGTCACAGCGCCGGGTGCATTCGGACCCGCCGATCAGGAACGTGGCTTCCTTGTCTTCCCAGCACTCGAAGATGTTCGGGCAGCCGGCCTCCTCACAGACCGTATGCAGGCCTTCCTTTTTCACCAGGTTCTTGAGCTGAACAAACTCCGGACCCATCTGGACCTTGGCCTTGATCCACTCGGGCTTGCGTTCAACCGGGACCGCCGCGTTACGCGCCTCAACGCGCAGCAACTTACGGCCTTCAGGTGCGAGAGTCATGGGGTTCTTTCTGTTTGGTCTGTAAGTTCGTGGGTTGCGGGGCCTGCTCTGCGCGCTTCGCGAGCGTCATAGGGCGCAGAGCGGGCCCCGCAAGAGTGGGTTTCAGCATTCGACGACGTTCACGGCGAGGCCGCCCATGGCGGTTTCCTTGTACTTATGGGACATGTCCTTGCCCGTTTCACGCATGGTCACGATCACCTCATCCAGGGAGACCCGGTGCGTCCCATCCCCCCACAACGCCATCTTCGCGGCATTGATCGCCTTCGCCGCCGCGATCGCGTTCCGCTCAATACACGGAATCTGCACCAACCCACCAATCGGATCACACGTGAGCCCCAGATTATGTTCCATCGCGATCTCCGCCGCGTTCTCCACCTGACCCGGCGTACCACCCATCACCTCAGCCAGCCCCGCAGCAGCCATCGACGACGCCGACCCCACCTCACCCTGACAACCCACCTCAGCCCCCGAAATCGAGGCCTGCTCCTTGTACAACACCCCCA